>CALLXS010000037.1 GCA_937875295.1 uncultured bacterium
ACCCTCCCAATGGGTGCAAGCGACCTTCATGTCGTTTATTGTACATTTTTTCTCATGAATCAGAAAGGAGGACTTATGAAAGGTATTGAATATTTACGGAAAAAACTAAATAAACACGGAAAAAGAGTTAATTTACGATATAAACAGTACGACATGAAATACCAGGATTCGGATGTGGGGATAACTATACCATCTGAAATTAGATCAAGATATAAATCAACTTTAGGCTGGTGTGCAAAGGCAGTTGATAGCCTTGCGGACAGGTTAGTATTTAGAGAATTTGAAAATGATAACTTTGAAATCAACGGAATTTTTAATATGAATAATCCTGATCTTGTCGATGAATATAATCAAAAGATTGAAGACTATAGAGAAGAAAAATCAATTTTCATATCTCAAAATTTAAAAAAGAATAATGACGAAGAAATTATAGATTTAGAAGAAAATCAAGAAAATTTTGAAGAAAATACTGAGATAGATATAAATGAAAATGATTTTGGGAATGAAATAAACGATGATAATTTTAATGAATTAAATATTGATGATTTAGAAAATATTGATTCAATTTAAGAATTAGCAAAAATGAAATTATTGGAAGAAAAATTATCGATTTGGTGGGTTAGAGTTATTGCTTATATGCTAATAGCTGTAGTATTATATGTAATATTAAATTCGCTTGTCGTTGATAGTAATTATTTTGCTTTAACATTATGCATGATAGCTCTTTTACCAAATGTTATAATAGAAGCTTTAAGAACTACAAATAAATTTTATTTGTTTGGAATAATGGTCAATTCTTTGACATTAAAAGAAATATTAATGGGAATTGTACTTGCATTAATGAATATAATTTTTGTTCTTTTATTAGCTTTTGCAATGAATGGTAATCAATTAAATTATAATTTTTTCTTTGATAATTCAGTTTTGTTTCTATTGATTGATTTTCTGTTGCTAGCCAGTTTTGAAGAATTTTTATTTAGAGGTGAAATATTTCAATCATTTTATGAAAAGTTTGGAAAGATAATTTCTGTAGTAATTTTTTCATTATTATTTTCTATTGTACATTTTGACCACTTACTCTTTAATTGGATATTTTTTATTAATTTATTTTTAGGTGGAGTAGTACTTTCATTAATGTATCTACAAACTCGTTCTTTGTGGTTACCAATTTCTTTTCATTTTTGTTGGAATATAATGCAACAATTATTTTTAGGTAGTAATGTAAGTGGAAATTATTCGAGTATTTATTTTGTTGATATAAGAATTTCTGAGCTTAATTCAATTTTTTATGGCGGAGAATTAGGAATAGAGGGTGGGTTAGTCACATCTTTGATTATGATTATCAATATAATAATAGTGTTAAAATTTGCAAAAACGTCACCTTATATAAATTCGAAATTATTCAAGCGATACTATGCTGAATCTGAGCTATTATATAATAAAAGTTTAAAAAAATGAATAAAAAGATTAGTAAAAGTAATAATATAAAGTAAAAAAATATATGTCAATAATAAGATCAATATCGGGTCTAAGAGCCACAATACCTGATGATTTAACAGAAAAAGTAATCATATCATATTGTGATTCGTTTTCGAAATTATTTCCTTTAGGTAAAATTGCCATAGGTAGAGATGGGCGACCATCTGGGGAATGGATTGAAAATATTTGTACAGATATTTTCTCTAAATTGGGACGAGATGTGGAATTATTAGGAATTGTGCCTACTCCTACCGTACAATTAATAGTAGAAAAGAATGACGACATCTCCTGTGGAATTGCAATTACTGCATCACATAACCCAAGCCAATGGAATGGACTAAAATTTATTAATAGTAAAGGTACTTTTATTGACTCAGTTGTTAATAATAAATTATGGTCATTAGTTGATGATTTTTCAGAAATCACTATAAAGACTAAACTTGGTAAAATAAATCATTTTGAAAATCCACTACAAAAACATATTGATATTATTAAACAAATACCTATATTTTCTAATGATTTGATTCAGCAAATTAAAAATCGTAAATTTAAAATAGTTGTAGATGCTGTAAATGCTTCAGGTTCAAAAATAGTTCCTGAGCTTCTTAGAGATTTCAATTGTGAAGTAGTAGAATTATTTTGTGATAATTCTGGTGAATTTCCTCATACTCCTGAACCTCTCCCACAGAATTTAACTGAATTATGCAAATCAGTTATTGAAAATGAAGCAGATTTCGGTGTAGCAGTTGATCCTGATGCTGACAGATTAGTATTAATTGATGAAAAAGGAATTCCAATTGGAGAAGAGAGAACAATTTGCATTGCAATTGATACTGTAATGCAGAATTTTGATTTATTTAAAATCAGTAGCAAGAATTATAGAAAAGTAGCTACAGTCAATTTGTCTACAACAATGTTAGCAGAAAAAATTTCAGAATCATATAATGGTAAATGTACATATTCACCTGTAGGAGAAATAAATGTCGTAAATAGAATGAAAGATGAAAACTCTATAATTGGTGGAGAAGGTAGTGGAGGAGTGATTTTACCAGAATGTCATTACGGTAGAGATTCTCTTGTTGGGATTGCTCTACTTTTAATTTCTTTGACACAAAATAATTCATCTTTAAGTCAATTAATTAATAAATTCCCGAAATTCGAAATGCAAAAAACAAAAATTGATTTTACCGGGAATATAGAAGAATTAATAAATAAGGTAAAAATCGAATTTAATTCAAAAAAAATTGATCTTCAAGATGGAATAAAAATAATTTTTGAAGATTCATGGGTACAATTAAGAAAATCAAATACAGAGCCAATTATTCGAATAATTGCCGAAGGAAAAGATAAATTAGAAATTGAAAATCATATTTTAAAGGTCAAAGGCTTAATAAGTGAAAAACTATGATTTAAGAGATGAAGTTTTAGCAAGAAGTGATATTGTAGAAATCATTGGAGAACATATTACTTTAAAAAAACGCGGAGCAAATTATATTGGGCTTTGTCCTTTTCATAATGAAAAGACTCCATCTTTTACTGTATCACCTGACAAACAAATCTTCAAATGCTTTGGCTGTGGAAAATCTGGAAATATCTTTACATTTTTGAAAGATATTAATGGAATGAGTTTTCGTGAAGTATTAATTTCTTTAGCAGAAAGATTTGGAGTGCCTTATGAAGAATCTAATCCTAAAAAACATCTTGAATATAACAAAAAGGAAATTGCACTTCAGTCTTTGGAATTTGCAAATTCATTTTATCATAATATTCTTTATGATAAAGAGGGTGAAAAAGCTTTAAAATATTTATATAAAAGAGGATTTACAGATGATACAATTAAAAAATTCGAATTAGGATATTCATTAGAAAATTGGACTGCTTTATATGATTATTTAACTTCAATGAGTTTTAAAGAAGAAGCTCTTTACGATGCCGGATTAATTATTAGCAAAACCGATAGCAAAAGAGTATGGGATAGATTTAGAGGGCGCTTAATGTTTCCAATTTATAATCAAATTGGTAAAGTCATAGGATTCGGAGCTAGGGATTTGTCAGACAAAAAAGATGTTGCAAAATATTTAAATTCTCCAGAAACAATAATTTATGATAAAAGTATAGCTCTATATGGTATTTTTAATGCTAAAGATGAAATTAGGACGAAAGAATATGCTATCCTATGTGAAGGTTATGCTGATGTAATTATGCTTTATCAAGCTGGTTTTAAAAATGCTATAGCTTCTTGTGGTACTGCATTAACTAAAGGACAATTAATAAATATTAAACGTTATACAACGAAAATATATCTTTCTTATGATTCAGATTTTGCTGGAATAAATGCCACTTCAAAAGCTATCGAACTAGCTCTTCCAATGGGTTTTGATATTAAAGTAATTAATTTACCAAATGGCGAAGACCCTGATTCTTATATAAAAAATAATGGAAAGGAAAGTTTTTCTGATTTAATAAGAAAAGCAGTAGATTTCATAGAGCATCTTTATAATAAAGCTAATGAGAATAATAAAATTGATTCCCCAAGTGAAAAATCAAAATTTATTAAATATTGCGTAAAACTAATTTATTCTATCCCTGATAATTTACAATATGATTTTTATATCGCAAAATTATCAAGTATAATGCATCTTTCTGAAAATCAAATTAAAAGTATTTACCGCTCTAAGCAGGCTGTAATTGAGGAAATTGAAGTAGAAGATAATAAGAATATTTATATAAAAGAAATCGAAATTGAGGAATATCGAGAAGATAATTTGCTTAATGAGGAAAAATTAATATTTGAGCAAATTATTAATGATAAAGAATCATATAATTATTGCAAGAATAAATTAAGTTTATCGTCTAAATTTTTTTATTCTGATTCTGCTAAAAATGTTTATGATATGCTAAATATTATTTATGAAAAATATGATAATATAGCAACATTATTCGATACTGAGATTGAAGAGTTAGATAGAAAAATTCTTTCTTTTATAATTGACAATAATTTTAATTCTGAAATATTAAGCGATAGATGGTCTGATTTCGCTGATGAAGATATTATTATAAATAAAGAAAAAATAATAAATGATTCACTTTTAGCAATTGAACTTTATAAAATTGAATTGCAAATAAATATTATTAAAAAAGATAATAACGGAATACAAGAAATTGAAAAATTGAAAATGTTAAGCAATTTAGCACAAGAGAAAATAATAATAAAAGAAGCAGTAGCTAATAATAACATAGAGTACTTAATTGAGAAATATCAAAACAAATAGTAAAATATCTTTTAAAAAAATATTTAAAATAATATTTTCGAAACCATTTTTAGGTGCACTTATTTTTGCATTTGCTCTTTGGGTTTATACTTCTCTAAATCAAGAATATAGAACAAATTTAAATATTCCAATCAAATTTTACCTACCACATTCGCGTGCTTTTATAGCATCTCCTCCAGAGAATATTACTATCAATGTGCGGGGATTAGGATGGCAAATACTAAATTCACAGTTTAGGAATACTGCATACTGTAGCATTGACCTAACTAAAGAAGCAACTAAAGATACTACTTATGAAATTCATAGAGATTTGATTTTAAAAAATATTCAAAATCAAAATTATATGAATGTTGTCGATGTTTATCCTGATTATATTAAATTAAATACTGGAAAAGTGGAAGATGTAACCGTTGAATTAAAACCAAATGTTATTATAACACCTAAAGAAGGCTATACTATAGTGGGTGATATTACAGTAAAACCAGATATTGTATTTTTAAGCGGTAACGAAACAGCTATTTCACAAATTAAAAGTTGGTCAACAAAATTCTATACTCTAGAAAATGTAAATTCTCCTATAAATATGCCTGTAGAATTGTCTGATAGTTTAAAAGGTGTAATTTCAGTATTAGATGAACCGGTTAGGTTAATAGCTGATATTCAACAAATTGCTGAAATTGTAATTCCAGATGTGAAAGTGAAAATTATTGGCTCTAATTTACTTAAAAATCATTTCATTGATCCGCAGAATTTGCAAGTAACAATCAGAGGAGGTATCAACGAAATTAAAAAAATGAATTTAGACCAAGTAACGGCATATATCGATTATCAACAAATCATTAATGATTCTACTGGGTTTATTTTCCCAAATGTGCAAGTACCTGATTTTTTAAAAGTGATAGGTATTAAACCTCATTACTTGTATCACAAAATAAAGTATCAATTGTAAAATGGCAAATCCGTGTTGCTTCCGGTATACAGCTTCCCTTTGCCCAAAA
>CALLXS010000038.1 GCA_937875295.1 uncultured bacterium
CGAGATATGGTGTAAATTTTGCCTTTGGGACTACCTGTACTTGCAAAGGATAAGTTTGTGCAAAAATTATAGTAGGTAATAACAATAGCAAAGCAATTCTTAAAATTTGTCTTAAGTATTTCATGCTTTCTCCATTTATTTATTATTTTTTTAATTTCTTAATTTATTTTTTGGTTTCTTTCTTTTTACCCCAAGTAGATAATGGTGGGATACCCCATTGATATGAAAAATAACCTCTAAAGTTATAGTAACTGCTTTGAGATCCCGTTGAATAACTGACATTTAATGAAAAGTTGTGTTGCTCAAATAGTCTATAATTCACACCGCCAGATAAATTTATATTACTATTATTTGTGTTTTCGTACGAATCAATACCATAATTTCCGCTTACATTAATGCTTAATTCCTTTTTAGATAAAAATGCTTTATTAGCATATACTCCTATAGAATGTCTATCTGTTTGAAAATTATCAGATTTGGAATTAGAAAAACTATAAGTAGCTCCAGTATTTAAATCAAGATCTGTTATTGTTAAAGAATAAGTAGGAGAAAGTGTAAAACTTGATGAAGTAGAAATATAATTCATTTGAGTATTTTCTGATTTACTTGTAAAGTAATCGAAAGGAAGAGAAAATCTATGATCATATTTAACTCCACTAATAGTATATGCAGGATTAAAATTAAATGAATGATTGTCTAATCCAAAAGTAGAAAACAATGTATCAGATGCGATAGGGTCTTGTGAAACTAAAGTACCATTATATCCACCATCAATATTAAATCTTTCCGAAATATTATAATTCAAATTCATTCCGAAAGTGTTTGTATTTGTAGTCATTATCTGTTTTTTAGATAAGTTATCGTTAGAGCGAGAAAAGAATCCGGACAAATTCATTTTACTATTTAATAATGAAATATTCGAAGTAATAGAAGCTGATTGCGTATTTGTACCAATATTTGGTACTCCAAGAGATTGATAATCCTGCGAAACTCTTCTGTAATTAAATTGCATCCCAAATGTGTTATAATTAAATCCTAAATTATTACTTGTAACATAACCCATTAAAGAATTGCCTCTTACATTCAATAAAGAAGAATATTTTCTTGCATATTCATCATCTATCTCTTCAGTACTAATATTTTTTGTGTGACCGCTGAGAGCCCATTCTGTTGAAAAATTAAAATGCTTTAAGAAGCTAAAACTACTATATAATCCAGCTACTAAATTGTCTTGCGGAGTAACATAACTTGGCATAAGTGTTTTTACCGAATTACTATCATCTTTTGCTTTAAATAATATTAAATCTAAAACAAATCTACCTGCTGTAAAACCAATTTTTCCTCCTAACGCTTTACGAGAATATGAAGGTAGCATATTAAATGAAATAGAGTCATATGATCTTGCTTCCTCTATTTCCCCATAAAAAGCAGCAAATCTTAAAAAGCTCAAATTAATTTCTGTGCCTGCTCCTAAAAAAGTCTTTCCAGAAAATATATTAGGTGCTAAATTTAAATTTCTATATCCCAAATGTAATGTATAATTTTGATATCTTGGGCTTAAACCATATCGTGTAAATGGATGCATATAAGAGCTTTTTCCGTTTACATATGAAAAAGATAGTGGAATATTAATACCTATGATATTAAAATTTAAACCTGCGGAGACAACTGAAGACCATGGACTTTGCTGGGAATAATTATTACCATAGTCTGAAAAAGCAACGTTGAATCCAATATTACCACTTAAATCAAACCAATTATCTTTTTTAATATTTGAGAAATCTTGTGCTTGAGACACAATATTAAAATTCAATACAAAAAAAACAAATAAAACAAATTCTAATATCTTTACATTAAAATACTTTTTGTTATCTTTAGTAATCATTTTCATATCTTTTAGTTAGTATTAATTATTTTAAAAGTTAGATTGTTAAATAAAAAAAATTATTTATGCTGAACACTCTGAATCATCTATAAATGCTAATATCCAATTTGATTCAGAAGATTTCACAAAATATAAAGTTCGTAATCTTATTTTTTCTCCGACTAAATGTACTTTTAGAATTTTAGTATAATTATTTGGTAAATTCATAGGATAAAATTCTAAATTTACTGGATCGATGCTATCTGGCACTGATTCTACTAATGAGTAATATACTCCATCATCACTACCGTCTAAATTGAATTCACAAGGACTATTTAAATCAAATGGAACCACTTTTAATTGATTATTATTATTAGAAACTCCTTTTAAATCTATAGCTGAAAATCCAAAATTGTTTGTCCTATTATAAATCAAGGCAATAGCACCAGGATTATAATACCTTCTGACATCTAATTTGGGGTCAATATATTTCATTATTACTTGCTTTTTCTCAACGAGTAATTTGTTCATATTTTTCCCCCAGAAGCAATCATCTAAAAACAAAGTAATAAAATTTGAAATTGTTTCATCTGGTTGCTGTTGCACTCTATCTTGCTCACTTTCACCGACATTAAACGAGTTTGCAACATAATCTATAATTCCTTTGTATTTCTTTAATTCAGATTTTTTAAATTCAAAAAGGATCGTAAAGAAATTTTCGTTAGCAAATATTGTAATTTGAACAAAATGTTTATTTCCTTTGGTACCGGTGAATTTATAGTAATTATCAAAGATTTCATCTTTCGTAATTTTTACACTTTTGTCTGAATTATATTGATATTTGTCTAAATCGTGAGCAATATCTAAAGAATATATAATATTTGCATCATTATCGATTTTTACACTTCTAAATACAAGCATGCTGCTTGCTCCATTTTTGCTGATAAACTTGTTACCATCATTATTATCAGGTGGAGGCTGAGGAATTAAGAAATTTGGATATTCTATTCCAAAGTCAAATCTTTCATTGTAATATGATTCGTATGTAACTTCACTATAAACATTAATATTAACACTTATAAAAGTTAAAAATACAATTAATATTTGAAAAGTATTCTTCATACAATTAAATTCCTGTTGTTTATCAAATAATTACTTTTTTCTACATACAAAATTATTAATACTTCTTATATATCACAATCCTTATATTTACGGAAATTTGCTAAGTAATTTAAGCAAATTAATTACTAAAAAAGGGATGTATTAGCTGGTTTAGAAATGGATTATTAATTTATAAATTAATAATGTTTGATTATATTTTTTTTGTAAATAAATAATACTCTGATTTAAATACAAATAAATATTTGAACTTATTCAATCAATATGAAAATAATAATAAGAAGAATTTTTGAACTATGAAGTTCTATTTTTCATTAAATAAAATGAACACCAATCAGCAAAATAATAAGTACGATTAATAGCTGAATACTGAAATTCTGACGGAATTTTCTCAAAATTAAATTATAATATTATTTACATTAACCTTAGAAATAATTTTTTGAACGTTTACTTTTGTGCAAAAAAAAAAGTTATTGGCGCTTTTGCACCAATAACTATTATTAATTTGAATTTGAAGCTTCCTAAACTCATTAAAGCAGAATTCACATAATTTCAAGCTGTTTTCTAATCTCGTTATATGCTCATTCCTAAGATTTTACAATATACATTCTGCTCAATAATTTATTCATTAATTTATTTTTTTCATATGTTTTTGTCTTTATGATTGTGTATAAAATTAATTGAAAATTTGGAATCTAATTATCATATTGCTGAGTTTTAATCTTTAATGGATATAATAATCCAGTTCGGTTAAAATATATCGTAATAGAATGTTTTCCTAGAGTCATATTTCTTGTAATATTATCAATAGGTCTAGCCCAACCATTTACATCTCTCCTATAACTTTGTTGATATAATCTCCTTAATGTCATAACATTGTCAAGCGGGTTTGCAATTGATAGTGCTAAATTCTCTTTTTTGTCCCATGCTTCTTTCCATTTACCATTGCCCCATATATGTGAATCTATCCTATCGCTAGTTAAAATTGCATCATCTGCATAAACAACAATTTTTTCCGTAGCTCCTGAATAATATAATGTACTAGTATTAAGCGAAATTTTATTTATATTGAGTTGGTCATTAACTTCAATATTATAGTTCAAGTCCAATAAGCGCCATTTATGTAATAATTCATCAGCAATTCTCATTGACAAACCTAATTGAGTAGTAGCAAATTCAAATTGTCTATATAAAGTATAAAATCCTCTATATTCTTTTATGCTTCTAATATTTTGCCCTGTTGTTATTTCATAATCAGTTAATCTGCCTTCATAAGGGTTACCATAATCCGGAAAATAAATATAATACCGATTTATATTAGATACGGTCTCATTAAAACTTTCAATATTTGGTCTAAAATTTCTGTTAGGAACTTCAAAAGTATTGGAAGCATTAGAAAGATGCCCTAAAAAAGATTTATATCTGTTAAATACTTTTTTATAACTGTATTGGTCATTAGTTGTATTTGAATTAAAATCAGCTTTTAATTGAATCATAGGTGCTACATATTCTGCTTGATATCCATCGAAAGCTTTTGCTCCATATACTTCATCTCTGGTTGTACTTTCAGGTAATTTCATCTTTAATAAAGGATCAAAGTATGACAAAAATAAATTTCTACTATTATTTTTTTGGATAATTTGCTTGGTTCTCTTAAATGCTGTATACCCTTTTTCACGTGTTATACGATCATTATAGGAACTAAACCATGGTGCAGTAAATTCACGTGTTAATTGAATTTGGGACATTTTCTCTCTAATATCTTTATATTTAGAAATCCTAAAATGATATTCAAATATAGTTTTAATGTCAGCATTTCTCTCGCGGAATATTCTATCTTGAATTGATTCCTCTTTTTTAGATTTATCTGAAAGTTTATCTGACGATTTACTTTCTTGACCAGTAATTTTATCGGTCATCTTTGTAGTAGAAGAAACATCGTAAGATTTTGAAATAGAATGATTATCGCTATTTCCTTCAGAATATTTTATCATATAAGTATAAAGATTATTTTTACTCTTGCTACCTAATTTTGAGTTCTCTGAAAGACTAGCTTGCATAGTATTTAAACTGTAAATATCTGTGCTACTTATAAACGATGAAGTATTTTTGTTCTGAAGATTTGATGAAATTTTTGTAGCATCTGTGTCTTCTTCAGGTACATCCCAAGATCCCAATAATTCTGGGTTTGATTCTTTTTGATTATTTATTACTTTAATTTCACTTTTAGATGCTTTATTATTTGATCCTATTTCTGAACTTATTTCTTTTTTTGTAAATTTAGCATCTTCTTGTTTTTTATTAACTACATAAAAACGAATTTGATAAATATTTTTTTGTATTAAGTCTTTCATATCAAACTCAATCACAGGTTTGTTATTTTTTGTAGTATAATTATAATTAAATGCTATAGGAGGTTGCTTTTTATCTGTTTTATTAATAAAATGTCCAAAAAGTGCATCCTTCCCTAAAGATACATCTCTATTTTTAATCAAATATTCCTGAGAATATGCTAAATAAATATATCCTTTTTCTCCATTTTTAGAGAAAACTTCATATTGTCTATCCATTGGATATGCATCAACAATGTTATCTTTGT
>CALLXS010000039.1 GCA_937875295.1 uncultured bacterium
ACATAGTAGACAACATATCTTATAGAGATTTTGTAAAATTCCACAAGAAGAAGGGAGCTTCGGTTTCCATTGCAATGACAAAGGTTAAAGATCCTTCTCAATATGGAGTTATAGAATTTGACCACGATAAATATATAAATGCCTTTAAAGAAAAGCCAAAAGCAGGAGAAACAGATTCAAAATGGATAAATGCTGGAGCTTATGTATTTGAGCCGGAAGTTTTTAAAGAAATTCCAAAAAATAAGGTAATTTCAATAGAAAAGGACATTTACCCGCTGCTGCTTGAAAAGCACTATAAAATAGCTGCTTATGAGTACAATGACTATTGGATTGACGTGGGAACTTTGAAAAAATATATACAGGCTCATATAGATATACTTCACAGCAGCTGCAATAAATTCGGAAAAACCAATAATATTTCAGATATAAAAAACATAATCTTTAAAAATATCCCAATACAGTGTCAATCTTGATGCTCTTCTTATTATAATTCTTTTGTTCACTAACATTTGAATTATTTCATTTCCATATAGATCCGCAATTCCTCCTCTTACGGCCTGAGGCATCATCTCTATGCTGATCACATACATGATAGACCCATTATATTTTAGCTGTATCGGCTTACGTCCCATACTAGTCTCATCAGTCCCTGCTTCCCTGATAATTTTTGTTTCCAGCAGAGCCGCAATATTCTTGCTGACCGCCGGGGCACTGAGATTTAGTCTTTTGGAAATTTCCTGCCTTGATATTCCATCGTTTTCTTTGATTATTTTTAGAATGGACAACTTGTTTTGGTCCCCTATATCTGTTGGATTCAATGCTTTCACAATAAACCTTCCTATAATTTTATTTTGATTTCAACAATTATCTAAATTCCATTGATTGAAACATTAACCGGTTACCTATCGATTTTAAGCCTCTTATTCTTTTACAGCGCCTGCCAGCATTCCTTCAACCAGATGTTTCTGCGCAAAAATATATACCAAAATAATTGACCCAACCAGGTGATTGTAAAGAAGATATACCAGGACCGTATATGATTTTAACTATACCACCCTCATATATCCTTAATTGAATAGTTCCTCTATTTGTAGCACCACCTGAATAATGTTTAATACCATTCCATTGAACTATTAACTCCCTACTTCCAGGTTGCCCCTGAACTAGATATGCAATGCTAGTTGCTCTAGCATCCATTGATAACACGCAAATTGCATTATATAGGTTAGTAGTATTATGATACGCACTAGTATAAGTACTATTAAACCTAATAAAACCGTTTGTACTAGCTCTAAAGTTTGTCATTATCGAATTATCAAAAGGGAAATCAAACCCAATGTTTGTTTGTGGACTTAATTGATCGTCTGGATCACCAGTTACGATTAAAGTACCTGTGATTGGTTGCCAAGTTTCAACAGAATGATTTACTACATACTCGTTGATACTTTGAGCATTCGTACCAATGTAAGAGAATAACACCAAAATAGGTATTATACTCATCAGTGCGAAGAATTTTTTCATTTTTAACCTCGTAAAATTTTAAAAATATTTTTTATCTATTTAATATATTTTTTCTAAGTTGATAGTCGCTCATATATAATTAAACGACTTACTAAAATACAAAAATAACAAATATTATCCAATTAATTACTTAAAATATAAATTATTATTTAAAATACTAATAAATTTTCTTAATTTTATAAAATATTATTAAAAACTTATTAAAAATATTTACTTTAAATATTCGTAAGTTAATTTTTAGTTAAAATAATTGCTTTTAAATTGAAAAAGTTATGATTAACCAAATATAATGTTTTTTTTATCACATTTATAACTTTTGCATCAAAACTTATTGAAAAAAATTATTAAATATAAATATTATTTTATAATATTATTCGTGCCAATTTATTTTTTGTCATCTTGTAAAGAGAAATTTTCACCTTTTACAAAAGATAATATTGCTATTACTACCTTTAATTTAAATTGGTTAGGTGATGGCTATAATGATAGAATTGATCGCACTGATGAGGATTATTACAATATTGCATCAATAATAGAAGATTTGGATTCTGATATTTTTTGCTTGCAAGAAATTGAGAATGATCGTGCTATTCAAAAGATTATTTCTAATTTGCCAGATTATAAATATATAATAAGTAAAAATGGTAATGCTCAGAAATTAGCAATAATTTATAAAAATTATTTGCAAGTAAAAAATCAAAAGGAAATTTCTGAATTGATGCTAAGCTCATCTAATTATAGACCTGGACTTAGTGTAAATGTAAAATATCAAAATTTCGATTTTGAGCTGATTAACATTCATTTAAAATCTACATCAAGTTATGATTCGACAGACGCACAAATCGCAAAAAGTCAGATGATTCGGTCAAATCAAATAAGCGTTTTAAATAACTGGGTAAATATATTTCTCGACACTAATCGAGAAGAAGATATTATTATTGTTGGTGATTTTAATGATACTCCTCATAGAAAAATCAATAACACATTATCCGAATTGCTTAATAATAAAAATATTTCTTTTATAACGGCTGATTTAAAGAGTTGTGGAAAGTATAAAAATAGTTATGTAATTGATAATATTGCAATTTCCCTCCCTGTCATGAATAGATTAATTCCCAAATCTCTTTCAAAATATGATATTTATACTGCTTATAGTGCAAAAGAAGCTAAAAGTATAAGTGATCACTGCCCTATTACTGCAAGATTTGACTGCTATATGCCAGATAACGATTAGCGAAGTGTTCATATTTATTACCACATTAATTCTTAATTATTCAAATTATTTATTAATATTAATTTTCAATTCAAATTTAAAAATTTAAAAAAAAATTGGCAAGGGATTTGAATTATTAGTTTTAGTATGCAATTTGAAAATAAATTTTTCAAATGCAATTTTATAAAATTAGAGATAGCATAATTATTTCTATGCTGTTATATTTAAAGGATTTAAGACGATGAACTTTGTGCAAGGATGCACCCAAAAAAGTTTTAATAGACATTTGACAAATGATGCAAATGTTCAATATTCGACTATTAATTTTGATGTTAATAATCAATCGTCGGATTTTAGCCATTTTTTGAAAAATTCAAATGATATTGTTCAAAATATCAAAATAAATCATCCTAAAAGCGAAATTACATTATCCAAAATAGATTTAGAAAAAATCGATTTAGAAAATATTGATTTAGAAAATATTGATTTTAGCAAAATTGATTTGCATGAGAATATAAATGAAGAAATTAAAAATTTATTTTCTGAATTAAGTCTCCCAAAAGCTGATATTAAAGCTATTTCTATGGATTTAAATCAATTAAAAGCAAATCTTACTGATTTGATTTCACTTCTTAATCAATTTACAAATTTAAAAAGTAATGGAGATCAATTAAAGCACACTAATAATATAAATGAAGATCTAATTACTGAGACTCAATTGTTAGCTGATGTAACTAAAAATCAAGCCTCCAAAACTAATGATAAAGAAATTGAATTATCAGATATTAATAATATTATTAGCCAACTGGAATCTCTTATTCATTCTTCAAAAAAGCTGAAGGACGATAATTTCAATAGTAAAATTCAAAATATTACAGAATTTCAGAACAATTTAAAAATAAACAATGACATTGTAAATCCAGATTCGAAACTTGCAGTAAATGCCGAAATATTAAAGAAAATTGTCTCTGGACTTGAAGCAATAAACACTGAAATCAATCAGAAAGATATTAATATCATTTCAAATTCTAATTCTAATAATATAGATAAGCAATTAAATGAAAGTATAAATAATAATATAAATAATATTTTTGAACTAGACAAAATTAAAGAAAAAATTGATAAAATTTTACCTGAAATTAAAAATTTATCAAAAAATGGATATATTTTATTAGAATCACAAAACACTATTAATGAAAAATCACCAAAACTATTTTTAGATGAAAATTCTATTAAATCACTTGATAAAATCAATGATATAAATAAAAATATTACTGATATTTCTAATATAATATCATCAAAAATAGATAATATTATCGAAAGATTCACTTCTGATAAACAAATCGAATCATCTAAAAATCAATTATTTAGTATTGACGAATTTAAAAAAAGTAGTTTAGCTAACGAAAAAATTGATTTCAATATTATTACTTCTGATAAAAATAATAATTTTGATTTTGCCCCTAGCAAATTTAATCACGTATCTAGTGAATCATTAAATTCTATTTCTGTGGAATCGCTAAGACCTCAATCTCAAGTTCAAAAAGATATTACTTCAAAAATAGACATTGTTAATAATAACCTTCAAAATTCTATTGAAAACACAGCTTTAGAAAATTTCAATGTCAATAATATTGATAGTACTTTGAATAATGATAGCAATGGTAATGTTGAAATAAACAATTCTATTCCCCAAGAAATATTAGCTACTCAGAACTCTAAAATATTTTCTGACAATAACATTATCATAGACCAGAAGAATAGTGTATTTAATACAAAATCAGAGCAAACCGATGAGAGTTTATCTCAAATTATCGAACCAATTAATAATAATAGTACAAATTCAGCAGATGTAAAAGATAATAGTGATTTTGAGTCTCGTAATAAGCAAAAATCTCATACCACCGCTATTGATATAAATTCAAATACATTTATAAATCGTGAAACTAGTACTATAAGCAATGACAATTCTAACAATCTCGTAAAACCATACTCTATTCGTATTAATGATATTCCTCGATATGTATCGCGAATAGTTACAAATCAAATGACAAATAATCAGACTCAAATTACAACTTTGAACTTAGAACCAATTACACTTGGAAAAATGAGCATCGAAATTAGTCTAAATGGAGCAGTCGCTGATATTAAATTTAAGGTAGAAAATAAAGACTCAATTAAATCTATAGAATCTCAAATAGTCAATTTAAAGGAAAATTTATCTAAAAATGGGATTAAAATTGAATCAATTAATATATCACAAAGCAACATTCAGCAAGATGCAGACAAAAACTTCGGTACTAATCAATTTCATGGTGAACAATCTAAATTCAAAGATCAGAAGACAAAAAAAGAATATTTAAGAATGATGAATCCATCTGTTAATTTTGCGAACTCTTCAAATGATTATGAAAATATCGTAAATCAAAAGGAACAAATGAATTCAATAAAAAATAAATCTATAGAAAAATATATTTAAAAAATTAATTTAGGGACAATAATTATGTTTGATCCTTCTGTAAATAGCACAAACAGTACTCAAAACACTGATACATCGCTGGCAAGTGCTTCACGAATAAAAGCAAGCGAATCTAAGTTGGATTTCCTTAATATGCTTACTTTACAATTAAGGACTCAAAATCCACTTAAGCCACATGATAATCAAGAGTTTGCAGCACAATTAGCTCAATTTTCATCGCTTGAGCAATTGACTAGTATCAAATCAATTCTTGAGAATCAAAATTCTTCTTTTGGATTGCTTTCCCAGACTTTAAATAATACTGCTATTCCAGGAATGCTTGGTAAATTCGCTAAAGTTGCGTGGGATCAAGGTGAATTTAATGGCATAAATCCTATTGAACTTGGATACAATTTACCAATTAATAGCGCAACAGGTGAA
Source organism: uncultured bacterium (assembly GCA_937875295.1). Taxonomy (GTDB): domain Bacteria; phylum Bacteroidota; class Ignavibacteria; order Kapaibacteriales; family UBA2268; genus CALLXS01. The sequence continues at coordinate 5,634 of CALLXS010000039.1, forward strand.
GTTATTGTAAAAGATTCACTCGGCAGAGTAGTAAGAAATATGGAATTGAGTGGGCTAGATTTATCATCTGGGCAACATAAAATAGCTTGGGACGGTAAAGATAATAATGGAAATACTGTAAATAGCGGTATGTACACTTTTGAAATAAACGCAAAAGATGCTAATGGTGAAGAAATTTCTTTAGAACAATATACTTTCGGTAAAATTGAATCAGTAAGATTTGCTCAAAATGGTGCTAAAGTAATTATCAACGGTGCTGAAGTGCCTTTATCAAATATCGCTGATATTTCCGTTGAATAAAAAATATTTGCAAATTATGTAAATTCCGCGATTTACATTAATAGAAATAAATTTTATTCTTATAAATAAAAAGGAGTACATTGAAATATGGAAGCAATTGAAGGAGTAAATCTCCCTTTTATGCCTATTGGAGGCATTCAAGAGTTAAATAAAAATAATTCTCTTGATTCAATTTCAGCAGGAAAATCAGAATTTGAAAAGATTTTCTCAGAAGAGCTGAATAAATTAAAATTCTCAGCTCATGCCCAAAACAGACTGACTAGTAGAGATATAGATTTATCTGAAATAGAAGTAAATAGATTGGAAAATGCTGTATCTCAAATTGAAAAAAAAGGTGGTAATGAATCTTTAATATTATTAGACGATAAGGCTTTTATTATAAATATACAAAATAGAACTGTTATTACAGTAATTGATAAAACCACTTCTGATAATAAGGTATTTACAAACATTGATTCAGCTGCTTTTGCATAAAATTTTTAAAAAAATAATCAAGTTGGACAACAGGAAGTAAATTAATAATTTTCCTAATGAGACTTGAAATCCCATTCCGACCGATAGAAGAATGGAAAATAAATTGAAATAATTATTAATTAAATAATACCAGGAAGGTAAAAAATAATGAGTTTATCACGTTCATTAAACACAGGAACAAGCTCTTTAAGAGCACATCAAAAGCGATTTGATGTAATTTCAAACAATATAGCGAATGTAAATACTACAGGCTATAAATCAAGTAGAACTAACTTCACCGAAACATTTAATCAAGTGTTTGGATACGGAAAAGGTCCTGATCATAATCAAGGCATTGGAGTAGGTGGTATCAATCCTATTCAATTAGGATTAGGTGTAAATGTCGGTTCTATTACACATGATTTCTCTCAAGGTACTTTCGAGACAACAAATAGATCACTCGATTTAGCTTTGCAAGGAGATGGAACTTTTATTTACAATATAAATGGAAGAGATATTTATTCTCGTGCTGGTGTATTAAATAAAGACAAAGAAGGTAATATTATCGATAGTGCAAGTGGTGCTTTCTTACAAGGTTATAATGTGCAAAAAGATGCTAATGGAAAAATTATAAAAGATGCCTTAGGTAATAATCAGGTTTTTAGAAAAAAAGAAAACCTTAAAATTGAACCTAAACTTATTTCACCTCCGGGGCAAACTAAAAACATTGCACTAACTGGTAATTTAAATGCTTCTGACCCCGCTGGCGTAGTCAGAAATTCAAGTATTAACGTGTATGATAACGTTGGTACTGTGCATGCATTAAATCTTACTTTCACTAAAAGTGCTACTTCAAATGAATATACACTTACAGCTCAAATAGATAACAATGATATTACTTTAGATGCAGCATTTCAGACTGTAACATTTAATCCTGATGGATCTTTAAATACACCACAGAATATTACAATTCCTACAACTGATTTAAATACTGCTCTTGGAGCTGGTAGCACTGCTTTTGATACTGTAACAAATACTACTCTTAATATTCAATTAGCAGCACCAAATAATGTACTTACCGGACTTACTCAATATAGCGGTCCAAATACCGCTACAGCTGGTGAACAAGATGGTTACGGAGCAGGTACATTAATTGATATTTCCTTCGATGACAAAGGTCAGGTATGGGGTGCATTTACAAATGGACAATCAGAAATTTTAGGACAAATTGTAATCGCTCAATTTGCAAATCCATCTGGATTAATGCACGAAGGTGGTAATTTCCTTACTGTTACTCCAAATAGTGGGGCTGCAACTATTGGTACTCCTGGGGAATCCTTCCCAAATACTTTAGTAAAAAGTCATAATTTAGAAATGTCAAACGTTGACCTAACAACCGAATTTACTAATATGATTACTACTCAAAGAGCATACGAAGCGGGTGCAAAAACGGTAACAGCAAGCGATGAAATCCTTCAAATTACCGTTAATTTAAAGAGATAAAATAAATTATCCATAATTTGTTATTTAATAACAAAATTTGAAGCTACTTATTTAATTATAGGTAGCTTCATTTTTATTATTATAAATATTGACTACTAGCTTATTTTTTGGTAATATGATCTATTTTATAAAGTTCATTACTTAAATTTCTATAAATAATAAATAAAAATACCCACTGTTATAGCAGTGGGTATAATATTAAAATAAATTTCGTGATGAAAACTATTTTATAGGAGTTTCTATTATGATCTTTACAGTTCGGCTATAACTTCTACCTTCTGGTAAATCATTGTCCCATAATTTCACATCGCTTCCAGCACCAATGATTTTCGCTTTGCCCTCGGAAAGCCCTAAGGCTGTAGCTACATTCTTTGCTCTAACGAGTGATAATTCTCTATTATATTCAGCTTCACCTGTTCTATCAGCATATCCTGTAATGGTAATAGTAGAATTAGATTGTATTCTTTCCTTCATTTGCTTAATTGCAATATTTTGCTCTGAAGTAACATTATTTTTATCATAATCAAAGAGAATTAATGAGAATCTTTCGATTTTTTTATCGCCAAGCATCTCAATTTTCTTCTTTTTAATCGTTTTTTGAGAAATTCTTACTTCAGTATTGCCTACTCCTATTTGATTATTATTATCAGTTACTTGCAGTGCAATATTTACAGGAACTTCTTCTCTAGGGATAGGATTAGTCTCGACTACCCAATCTATTGAATCAGGCGTACCACTACCGTTAAACTCTCTTAACTTCGTGCCACTTTGAGAAATATTTACATTCCAAGAATCAATATTATTTTTACTTTGAATATTTGGATATAAACGCACTATAGGAGGATTTGCAGTTCTTTGAATATCCATTAATTTAATTGGTTTTAGGATTTCAGGATTAGTCGAGCTTAGCTCTACTCTTCTATTTTCTTCTATACCCTCTTGTTTTGTATTATTGGCTTGCTTTGCAGGTAAATTTCTATTTACAGTTATTAATCTATTGTTGCTAATATTCCATACATTATGTAAATACTCTTTCACTACTTCAGCACGCTGTTTCGAGAGTGATAAATTATTAGCTTCAGCTCCAATGTTATTATTACATCCAGTAATTGTCAAATTTGCTCTTGGATTTTCTTTCATTCGCTTTCCGACAATATTTAGAATTTCATAATAAATTGATAATGTATTCCAATTAATTTTTTGTTCGTCGAAACTACTACTTTGCTCACTTCTTAGTAAATTAATACGAGTTTTTGTTAAATCACTCGAATTATTTTCAAAGAAAATCTGTGGCAAAAGTGGGAATGTCTCTTCAGTTTCAATTTCTTCAATTACTAATTGAGGCATTGCTGTATAATTTCCTAATAAATCAACACCTCTTACGGTAATTTTTGCATCCGGTTTTGAAATTGCTACTGGGATTTCACGCACATATAATTCATTAATTACTTTACGATTTACCTTATAATCATCAAATTCTAGTGTAGTTAAATTCTCATCTTTGGTCTTTAGGTATATTCTTTCAGAACTAGACCCTTCGACGAAAATCTCATTTGTATCTCGCAAATACATAGTCGAATCATAAACAGGCTTAACAGAAGGAATCAATGGGAATTTTATCGCTACCCCTAAATTAAATGCTGCTGGTCTCCAACTCACTGAAGACATGCTGTACAAAGGAAATTCATATCTGACTTCAGGAGCAATTGATAATCCTGACTCTAATCTAAAATTATATGATAACCCAATTGTAAGAAAAGTTAGAAATGATTTTACATCTGGAATTTCTTGCTCAGCATAAATATTTCTATCAAGTGTTTTCGTATCATCAAAAACAAGGTTCGTAGGACTAATGATAGATTCTTTTTGCGAGAATAATTTTGTTATTAAATATGCTCCTTTCACTCCTAAAGTTGCATTAAAATTATCATAGAAATTATATATTAATTGCGGTTCCAAATCAATAGATCCAACTTTAGAATCAAGTCTATGCTCGACCATAATTGAAGTTACTCCAGGAGCTGTAATCCCTTTATCAATTCCATTTCCTATTTTCTCTTCAGTAGTTAAATTAGCGTTTCTCATAGTATACCCCAACCTAACTCCAAGAAATAGATTTTTATCGTTAAGTGGGAAATCGAATAATCCACCTACTGCGAATCCATTTCCGAATCCAGAGGTGAACCCAGGATTACAAGATAAACATCCGGGCAAAGTAGAGAAATCAGCTAAATGATTATTGAGCACATAATGCAAGTATCCTCCAATATGGTTATATTGAGCATAATTTACTTTATCATTATCTTGAGCATTAATGCTAATAGCTCCAATAAATATAACTAATATTATTAATAATGTCTTTTTCATTAATATATCCTTCCCTATTTAATTATTCTTAATTGATTGCTTGAAACTTGATTTGGGCTAATTAAAAGTAACATATATAATCCAGAATTGTACTCGTTTACATCAATTATAAAATTGAATTTCTCGTTAGTCGTTCCAGAAGCTACAAAATTTATTGTCTTCAGGATTTGCCCTAAGGAATTAACCACTTCTAAATTATGATTTCCTTTTTCTAAAGGTATAATTTCAATATTTATATAATCTATCGAAGGATTTGGTTTTACCTTCATTGTGAGAGGTTCTTTATAATTAATTAACCTATCATTGCCCTCTTGGCATATTTCATACGAAAGCATACCTGGAGTAACTGTGATTGAAGAAACATCAATTGTATTATTAGATGATGGATTTAGAATATCTAAATTTGTGCTTTGAGCATTTCCGAGCAAAGGAATACCTTGAATAATTCCAATTACTCCTTCTGAAGTTGTAAGGTTAGCATTATTAATCCTAATCCTAAATGTCCTCTTCTGAGTAATAGGATCAATAGTATTTAATAAAGTACCATTAGTTACTTCAGTTGCTGTTAATAGTGTACCATTAAATTCAATATCAAAATCGAGACTAATTCCATTTAATACTTGAGCTGGATTAGTGCTAATAATATTTGCATATATTGGGATTTCTAATTTATTTGCTTTTGGATTTTGATTTAACAATTGTGGTAATTTCAAATTAACTACAGTTGCAGGCACCCCAACACCGTTTAGATCTATAATTAAACTATCTGGGCAATCATTCACCATGAAATATACAATTAATTTATTATTAAATGGTTGTATTGCATCAGGTGTAAAACTAAGATTTACATCTATAGCATCGCCTGGAAGCAAAATATTATTAATAATGCTAGTATGAATTTTAAAAATATTATTAGGGTTTTCAATTTTAATTGATGAAATATTTAAAATAAAATTGCCTTTATTTTCTAATTTTAATATTTTTTGTTTAGCAGTGTTAATCACTACATTTGCAAAATCAAGAGTACTTGGTGTGAGTAATAATCCAGATTGCTTTTCGCCTCTTAATTGAGCAATTAAATCAACAGAATTTCCATTAATAACAGCATTGAAAACTATTTGAGCATTCTTTATTCCATAAGATGAAGCAGTCGGATCAAATTTTACATCGAAAGTAATCGTTTGATTTGGTGTAATTATTATCGGGATAGTATTAGCTGTAGTAACAGTAAAGAGATTATTATCAACTCCTATTACTGCAAAATTATTTATTATTATATCTGCATCACCAGTATTTGTAATTGATACAATACTATCTTTTGTTTCACATGGAGCTAATATTCCGAAATCTAAATTTGCTGTATAATCAACTTTACCTTCGAGACCTATCGCATTAATTGTGTAAGTACCATTGCTTTGACAAGGGCTATCTATTAAATAAGTGATATCATATTGATTATTTCCAGGATTAATTACTTTAATATCAGCCGATAAAATAGCAGATTCACCGCTATTGATAGTTAAATTATTTGTAGAAAGAATAACATTTGCATCTGTAGAATTAATATTAATAATTCTTACAGGTAATTGAGCATTATTAATAAATGTAATTGCAACATTTCTTGTTTCATTAATTGGTACAGCACCTAAGTTTAATGGAGTAGCAGGGTTAATTGAAAGATCAATTTGCTCATTAGTACCGCTTAATTTAACCTTTGGTAATGGGATATCGCCTGTAAATATAAGTTCTGCATTATGTATCCCCATTGGTAATAAATCAGAATTAAATCTTATAGTATAAATCTGAGATTCTCCCGGTTTTAAAGTAATAGGAGTATTTCCATTAGGTGAAACAATTGAAAAATGATTTCTATCTACTCCAGTTATATCAGCTTTATTGATTTTTACATCAAAGTTACCTACGTTTTTAATAAATACTGTATCGGTTGGTTTGATACAATCAGCTACTAAACCATAATCTACAGCATTTCTCGAAACAATTACCTCCGGTTCAGAAGCATTACCAATTAATATAACTTTTACTTTTGCAGGACATGCATTAGTCCCAAAAGCAACAGCCTCAAATTCAATTGAATCACGAAAAGCACCTGTCGTAGTTGGAGTAAATGATACAGTATAATTTAATTCTTCGTTTAAAAGCAATTCTGCCATTAATATCGGATTAGAGGAAATTACTTCAAATGGTGCATTTGCTATAGGTAATTTTTCAATATGTGCATTACCTAAATTAATATTTTTAATAGTTCCAGATAATTCTTTGCTTAAACCCACTTGCACTAATCCAAAATCTAATTCAGTCTCTATTGCAGAAAGTTCTGTTACAATCACATGAAAATCAAATTCAATTATATCTAAACTTCTACATGCTGCATTATTAAATGAAATTCTTGCAGAAGTAACTCCGGGTTGATAAAAAGCAGGACTTACTGAAATTGTAATTGTTTTTGAAGAAAAAGGATCTAAAATACTATTACCGTCGTCGAAAGTAACTGCAATTCCAGAAAAGCCATGGTAATCAATTTCAGATAAATCATAAGAAAGTGCAGTAGGATTTGTAATCAATAATGTTCTTTGCTTTGTTGCTGATTGACAAATATATCCAAAATTAATTGGTTTTTCAAAAGTAATCTTAGGTATCACGGTTTCAATTGATAAGATTATTGAATCCTTTGGAACAGCACAACCATCAGAATAAATATACACTTTTTCATAAAACTTACCTTCTTGATCGCCCATATAACTAAATGTTATTTGTGTAGTATCGTTCAAATTTGGTAGAACCACATTTTTTATTTCATATCCATATCCAGAGCCATATTTCATATTTGATAATGAATCAAGATTTACACTTGAATTGGATAAATTCTTCACTGAAGCTTTTAGATATTTAACATTATCTATACATATTATTCCAAAATCTAATGTATCAATATCGTTTCCATTTAAATCATTTATAGCAATTTTATGTTCAGTAATATTAGCATTCACAACTACATACCAATAAGGAGACCTATATGCGTATTGATCATTATGTCTAAACCTTAAAGTATCTGATATAGTGCCAACTATTGGATTAAGATATGATACAGTAATTTCTGCTGAATCATTTGGATTTATTGTAATTTTGCTATTTGGACTAAATGAAAAATTAGTCTGCCCACTTAGAAAATATGCATTTTCTAAGTCAATTTCTAAATTAGCATCGCCATTATTATATATTTTAAATACTCCAGTAGGAATATTACCGGGACATAATTCTTCATTAATATTTAGAACAGTATCGCCAGCAATTTCTGGAAATTTATCAATTCTCAAGATATTAAAAGCTGCTTGAGAATAATCGAAATTAGGTGTATATTGCACAGAATCTAATTTGCCTACTTGATCTACGTGTTTAATAGCAAAGAAGTAATACACTGAATCTGTTCCGCTTCTTAAATCTAAATCAACACTCCAATTTTGAGAAGTAGCATTTTCAGTTTTGATTAATCTCCATACTGTCTCGCTTTCTCCTTTTAAGTATAAATCAAGAATATCATTATTTTGCTTTTTTCCTGTAATAGTACATAATTTTTGAACTAAATTAGTAGTATCAGAAGCAAATCCTTTGTAGCTTGCCTGTGGAATAACAGTCGGATCAGGGTAAATTGAAGTTGTTAAAGACTCATATATTGCATCTAATCTAACTCTTCCAGCTCCATTTACAGGTGGGTTTGTACCTCCGCCGGTATTACCTCCATTAGCTTCAAGAGTAACTCCATCAGTAATAATTTTTGAAAATACTCCTACATATCCACCAGAGCCACCGCCACCATCAGTATTTCCATCGCCATCACCACCATGACCGCCGTTTGCCGATATAATTATATTTTCTATTCTATTAGCAAAAATTCTAATAGCACCACCGCCACCGCCACCATTTCCGGAACAATTATCCATTCCTTGAGGGTTACCGCTTGCACCACCGGAGCCACCAGCAATTGGTACTATATACTTATTACCGTGTATTCTACCAAAATTATAAGGATTAGTTTGTACGCCTACTGTGGAATATCCGCCACCACCACTTGCAGTAGCTTGAGTGCTTCCGGAGCCACCACCATATCCACCATCATTATTACCAGATGTCGGAGTAGTTACATAACTTGATTTACCATTAAATCCGAATGGATGACCAGTAGCACCACCGGCATTTTCATATGCATCTATTCTATAAGGTCGTGGAATACCGTTAATACTTCCATTATTTGCTCCTGTCCCATTACCCCATAATTTATATAAATTTGGATACGGAAGTCCTGAATTGTTTCCTCCGCCTGGACCTCCACCAACGAATCCATCTCCGCCGTCTTCGCCGTCTTTACCATTGTAACCAGTTAAATGAGCATCGCAGTATTTTCCGCCACCGCCGCCCCCACCGGGTCCAGCATTTTTACCATTTGCATTAACTGAAATTTGAGTACGAACTCCACCTTCGTTTTTTCCGATAATATCATTCTTTGATAAAAGAACAAAAGGTAAATAACCTTGATTACCATCTAAAGCTGGGTCGCAATCTGCAGTGCTTACAGAGTAAGTTATATTATTTAATCGAAGATTTTCTACAATCATACAACCTCTTGGGGAACGTTTTCCTAAGTATCCCTGACCAAAAATAATCTGAGAGGAGTTAGAGGATAAATCTCCGAAATCGTATGGTTTAACAATATAAAAAGTAATCCAACTTGAAGTCGAACCATTTGCATTTAACCTAAAAATTACCTTATTGCTATTATTTAATAGATCCCAATCGGTAGAATTTGGTTCTGGTAGATTTGGATTAACAAATACTTGTGTCGCAATCATTCTTCCATGCCAGCTCACTACTAAAGGACCGAAAGTAATTTTCTTTGCATCATTTGGATCTTGAAATTCAATACGCAAAGTCGGGTCAGAAAGAGGATTATCAATTTTCCTATCAATACCATAATTACCATATCCATCAGTATTGGTAATTATTTCCATATAGGTAGCTAATCCAGGTGTGCCTATATCTGGAATAATATAAGACACATTTGGAGCCGCTATTGAGAATGAAGAAATTAAAAAAAATACGAAAAACGAGTATACAATTCGTTTCATAATCTTCCTTAAAATATGTATTTAATAATTATTTTTTTTCTAAATATTCAAAGATTTATAATAATATTCAAAGATTTATAATAAGGTTAAGGACAATTTTACGCCGTAATTATTTCAAATAAAATATCAACTTATAAAACTAATCAATAACACAAATAAATAAACGATAGCTTTCGTAATCTGTGACAATTAGAACAAAACATATTTAAGGTAAATAATCTGAAACTATTGACTGATAGGATTAGACTCCTCAATAGATGGAGAATAAATATTAAATTGATAATTTAGCCCAATACTGATGCTAAACAATCGAGGATTATACTTCTCTGTATGTATTTCTGGAGCTTGAGCTGGAGAAATATTCAATAAAGGATCGTTATTCGGGAAGTCATAAAATACTGAGCTTAGCATTAAGCCAGTTTTAATATAAATATTAAAACGAGAGAAATCATCTACTAGCACTGGATAAGAATATCCAAGATTAAATTCGGTTAAAAATCTAATATTATCTGTAGAAATATCATTCCCAAAATTTGCAGAAAGAGGATAGCCAAAAGTAAAACCAAGAGTGAAATTATGAAAAATTACTTTGGGACTTATAGTCAAATAAGAATAATTAAAATCAAAATTTTCTTTTGTTTCGTTGATTACAATCCTATTTGAGTATGAATTATATAATAAATCTATTCCAACACCCAAATTTCCATCTTCAGTAAGATCAGAGTATACACTTACCCCAAGCTCTGGCATTTTAGCAATTTTCATTTCATCAGTTCTACCCTCCATTTGAATATTGTAATTTGTACCAAATTTAAAACCTAAAGTAGGTCCTACTGATAGATTTTGAATTAACTGTGCATATAATCCGCTTGCAGGAATTATAATAATCGCTAAAATCGTAAATATTCTTTTAATATTCATATTTATATTTCATTAATAATTATATTTAAACATTGATTTTATAATCAATATTTATGCCTAATATTTAGAAATTTATCTACTAATTCAAATGAAAATTTAAATTTAATAATAAATCTATACTTCTTTTATGAATTGAGAAATTGAATTAGACTATTTTTTTAAAATTTTTTACAATATAAAAAGCATTTTTTAGTCTCAATTTTATAATATTGTTTTAATATTATATTGACAACGAAAACCTCTCTTTATTGAGATATTGAAAGAAAATTAAACTAAATAATTTAATTATATTGAATTAACTGATTTTAAAAATTGATTTCAGAAAGACAAAACAACATTATTTTTTAAGAAACATATTTTTTATAAATGAAAATTGAAATTGCAGGCAAAGACTATAATTTAAGGACTGATAATGAAAAAGTCCTAAAATTAGCCGCAGAATTAGTAAATTCTGAGATATTATCATTGGAAAATTCTTTCCCCGGTGAAAGCCAAAATACTCATGCAGTACTTGCTGCCTTAAATATCGCAGAAAATTTTATTATTTCAAAAAGTCAAATCGAATTAGATAAAGAATTCTTAAAGAATGAATTATCAAGAATGACAGAGCAAATTCAAATTCAAATGGATAAAAAAACTTAATAATAATTAAAGACTGTACATTTAAATAATTCGCCGCACTACATTCGTTGTCATGCTACGAGCGAAAGAACCTATAAGTATAATAAAGGGAGGTAGACTCCGTTTATAAAATGCAGGCCTTAATCGGATTTTATCCGTAGTAGAGATTTAAAAATCTACTCTTTGGAAGCGTGATATAAAGGGCTGCCACCCACTGTGTGTGAGTTGGGTTCTAGCCCGACTCGTGCGAGAAAACTCCGACGTCTGTGGTGTGGTTTTTTTTATTTACAGATTATAAATTACATAAGTATATTACTAACACATATAAAAATTATATTTAAATAACAATGGCTCAGGAATCACATAAATTCTTGAGCAAATAATAGAAAAGGAAGCATAATGGATATTACTGTTTCAATAATAATCACAGTAATTCTTGCAATCGTTGGTTTCGCAATAGCATATTTTATCGGAAACAAATTGGCTGGTCAAAAAATTAACGAAGCTGAACAAAATTCTAAATTACTTCTAAAAGACGCTGAAAATAAAGCTGAAACTATTAAAAAAGAAAAAATTCTAGAAGTTAAAGAAGAATGGCACAAGAAAAAGCAGGAATTCGAAAACGATACTCACCAGAAAAAAATTAAAATTCAAAATGCAGAAAGAGAACTTAAAACAAAATCTGATGCTATCGAACAACAAAAAGATCAAAATCTTAAAAAAGAAAAATCTCTAAAAGTTTTCGAAGATGACCTATTTAAAAAAGATGAAATTCTAAAGGTTAAACTCGAAGAAGCCGAAGAATATAATCGTAATCAAATGATTATACTTGAGAAAATCAGCGGTATGTCTAAAGAAGAAGCTAAAAAATCTCTCTTTGATACTTTTATAAGCGAAGCAAAACAAGAAGCTGCTATCCAAGCAAAATTTATCAGAGATGAAGCAAAATTAAATGCTTCTAAAGACGCACGAAACATTGTAATTGATGCTATTCAGAGGACAGCATCTGATCATAGTGTAGATACAACTGTATCTGTGGTAAATTTAGAAAGCGACGAAATGAAAGGCCGTATCATCGGTCGAGAAGGTCGAAATATTCGTGCATTTGAATCAGCTACAGGGATAGATTTAATTATTGATGATACTCCTGAAGCAGTCGTCATCTCAGGTTTTGACCCATTCAGAAGAGAAATTGCTAAAAAGTCATTAGAAAAATTAATGACCGATGGTAGAATTCACCCAGCAAGAATTGAAGAAATTGTAAATAAAACTAGAAAAGAAATTGAAGAAGAAATAGTTAAAAGTGGTGAAAATACTATTCTTGAAGCTGGAATTTATAATGTACATCCAGAAATTATGAAATTAGTAGGCAGAATGAAATACCGCTCAAGCTATGGACAAAATTTACTTAATCACTCGCTTGAAGTTTCATATTTAGCTGGCTTAATGGCTTCTGAATTAGGACTTGATCCTATTCCTGCTAAGCGCGCAGGTATTCTTCACGACATTGGGAAGTGCGTTGATCAATCTATTGATGGTCCACACGCTTTAATTGGTTATGATATTGCTAAAAAATATAAAGAACATAGAATTATTTGCAATGCAATTGGTTCGCACCACGAAGATATGGAAATGGAATCCCCTTATGCAGTTCTAGTACAAGCTGCTGATAGTATAAGCGGTGCTAGACCAGGTGCTAGAAGAGAATCTCTCGAAAATTACGTCAAAAGATTAGAAAAACTCGAGACTTTAGCTAACGGTTTCGATGGTGTACTTAAGACATTTGCTATCCAAGCCGGTAGAGAAGTCAGAGTAATAGTAGAACCCGAAAAAATAGATGATGCTTTCGCTGACTCAATGGCAAATGATATTGCTAAGAGAATTGAAACAGAGATGGAATATCCGGGGCAGATAAAAGTTACTGTGATAAGAGAGCGAAGAAGTGTATCATTAGCTAAATAAGAATGTTTTATAATATTTAATATTAAATTTATAGCGGAATTCATTATTTTTGGATTCCGCTTCTTTTTAAATAAGAAATAATAAAATAATTGAAAGAAATATAAAAATGAAAAAAATCCCTGATGACAAAATAGCAACCATAATTTTAGCAGCTGGTCAAGGCAAAAGAATGAAAAATCCTGACCTACCAAAAGTTTTATGTAATTTAAATAATAAACCTTTAATTGAATATGTCCTTAGTACTGCTAAATCTATTGGAACAAAGAAAATAGTTGTTGTAGTAGGTCATCAGAAGGAAAAATTAATCGATTTCTTAAAAGTTAAATTCCCTGAAGTAGAGACTTGTGAGCAAGCTGAACAGTTAGGTACAGGGCATGCAGTAGCACAAGCTGAAGAATATTTTATTTATAATTCCAAGCTTGTCCCCGACTATTCAAATGATATTTTAATTTTAGCCGGAGATGTACCATTAATTTCTGCAAATACATTATTAAAATTCTATAAAGCTCATATTGACTCAGATGCTGATGTTTCAGTGCTTAGCACATTGGCTCCAGACCCCACCGGATATGGGAGAATTGTAAGAAGTGCTGATAAGTCATTCCAGAAAATTATTGAACATAAAGATGCCAGCGAAACCGAAAAAAAAATAAATGAAATAAATAGCGGTATATTTTTAGCAAAATCAAGACTACTCTTTGCTGCATTAAAAAATGTTTCGAATAAAAATGAACAAAAAGAATATTATCTCACTGATATTATTGAAATCCTTAAAAGAAACGATGCAATTGTACGTGCTTTTCCACTTGCTGATTTTGATGAATTACAAGGCGTAAATTGTGTAGAAGATTTAGAAAGAGCTGCTGCTTCTCTTAATAAAATACAAAAGAAAAATTGAGGTTAATTTCTACAAATGATTCAAAGTTAAATAATATATTATAATAATATTGTATTCACAATATTCTGCAATTGTTATAAAAAAGTGTTTATAATTATAAGATATAATTATAAATATAAAAACAATAAAATGATTGTCAGGCTGCGGCATTGTTGCGTCCTCATTTTTTACTATTGAAATGATAAGCTATTGACAAATAAAAAATTGTATTATATGGTGAGTAAAGCATGGATATTATATCCTACTCGAAACATGGAGGAAAAATGAAAAATTTGTTAATAGTTGAATCACCTGCCAAAGCTAAAACAATAGGTAAGTTTTTAGGTAAAAATTATACAGTTAAAGCTTCGGTGGGGCATGTACGTGATTTGCCCAAAAGTAAAATCGGAATAGACATAGATAATAATTTTGAACCTAATTATATCACAATCAGAGGAAAGGGAGATGTAATCAAAGAGCTTAAAAAAGAAGCTAAAAAGGCAGATAATATATTTCTTGCAACTGACCCTGACCGTGAGGGAGAAGCTATATCTTGGCATCTTTCTAAAATTTTAAATTTGGATGAAAGTAAGGAAATAAGAATTGTATTTAATGAAATTACAAAGGATGCAATTAGAAATGCCAGTAAGAATCCGCGTAAAATCAATATAGACTTAGTTGATGCACAGCAAGCCAGACGCGTTTTAGACAGATTGGTGGGATATAATATAAGCCCTCTGTTATGGAAAAAAATCAAAAAAGGTTTAAGCGCAGGCAGAGTGCAATCTGTGGCGTTAAAACTGATAATAGACAAAGAACGTGAAATAATGGATTTCGAGCCTGAAGAATATTGGACTCTTGAGCTTGAGGTTAAAAAATCAAGGAAAAAGTTCATTGCAAAATATGTCGGTTTTTATAAAAATGATAAATTAAGCAAGGTAAAAATTAAAAATCAAGATGAAATAAATAAAATACTTGAAAGTATCGATACAGAAAAAATCACTGTCATGAAAATCGAAAAATCCAAGAGCTACTCAAAGCCGAGTGCTCCATTTACAACAAGTTCTCTGCAGCAGGAAGCAAACAGGCGGCTTAATTTTACTTCCAAAAAAACCATGATGGTTGCTCAGCAGCTCTATGAAGGAGTAAATGTCAAGGGTGAAGGAAGTGTTGGTCTTGTAACATACATAAGAACCGACTCGTTTAGATTATCCGATGAAGCCATAGCAAGCGTTAAGGAATTTATATCATCAAATTACGGTGAAAAATATTATAAGCACAGAGTATATACCAAGAGTAAGAAAAATGAAAATAAAATACAGGATGCCCATGAAGCGATAAGGCCTACTTCATTATTTCGAACTCCCGAACAGCTTAAGGACAGCCTTAATTCTGACCAATATAAGCTGTACAGTCTTATTTGGAAAAGATTTATTTCCTGTCAGATGGCGGATGCCGAATATGATGTTACCAAGGTTTTACTAAATAACAATGACAATATTTTTGAAAGCAGCGGTAAGATACTTACATTTAACGGTTATAAAACCGTATATAAATATACTGATGAAAAAGATGATAAGCTGTTTCCTGAAATGGAAATAAACGAAATATTGGAAATATCAAAGGTTGATCCGCAGCAGCATTTTACCCAGCCTCCCGCACGCTATACAGAGGCAACTCTCATAAAGGATTTGGAGGAAAAGGGAATTGGGAGACCAAGTACATATGCTCCTACTATAACGACAATTACAGGAAGAGAATATGTAGCTAAAGAAAAGGGATATCTTTTTCCAACCGATATGGGTTTTTTGGTTACTGAAATGATGGAGAAGTACTTTTCCAAAATTGTTGATGAAAAATTCACCGCAGAATTAGAAAACCATTTGGATGATGTGGCTAACGGAAATACTAATTGGCGCAGTGTAATTTCGAACTTTTACGAAGGCTTTAAAACCGAACTTGACGTTGCGGAAAAGGAAATGGAAGAAATTGAAATCAAGGATGAAGTAAGCGATGTAGAGTGTGAAAACTGTGGTGCTTTCATGGTCATTAAAAGCGGTAGATACGGGAAGTTTCTTGCCTGCCCTAATTATCCGGAGTGTAAAAATACAAAGCCGTTAAACGGCAGGGAAGCAGCTGAGGAAACAGATGAAGTATGTGAAAAATGCGGCTCTAAGATGCTTAAGAGGAAGGGAAGATTCGGAGAGTTTTTAGCATGCTCCAATTATCCTGATTGCAGGAATACAAAGCCGATTATCAAGGCAATAGACGTGCCCTGTCCGCGATGTGGCGGAAAAATTGTAGTTAAGTATTCAAAAGCAGGACGTAGATTTTTCGGTTGTTCCAATTATCCGGAATGTAAATACATTTCCTGGTTTGAACCAACTAATGAGAAATGCCCCGATTGCGGGGACTTGATGGTTTTAAAAAACAATAAAATAACCTGCATAAATAAAAAATGTAAAAAAATGCTCCGGCATGCTGCTTACTACAGCCGCCGAAGTATTTTAATATTCAGTTTTGGGCTGAAATCGATTTTGCAGTTTGCTCATCTTTTCTTCGCGGGCAAATGTTATGTATTTTACCGTCTTTCGCTACCATGCTTATGGGCACGTGCGGCAGCAGCCGGTGAATTATTTCAACAAATCCGTTTACAGGCGCCTCTGCCATGCCTGTAACAATATGCACGGCACCGAATTTTTTAGCGGCGCTTGCGCCCATAAGCGGCGCATCATCATAAAAATAGACTGTCATCTCGGCTTCGGCGTCCCGCGCTGTCTGGCGCAGGTACTCGAGTTCTTCACAGTCTGTTTCAAACCCGGCCGAAACCGGCTGTATGCATATAACTTTGAGTGGCAGTGACAATTCATCAGCAATTTTCTTACCGGTTTTTATAAGCCGGTCGCAGTCACGCTGGCCGGTAACAAAAACAAGCACCGTCTCGCTTTTCTTCAATGAGGCATCTCCCTTCTGAGAAACTGGGGAATTTCGTTTCTGCTTTTTATAATACCACCTTTCTTTCTGCAATATGATAAAATGAATCGCATAAAATGTAAACTAATTATTAAATATGTATAACAAAAATTTTATATATTATTTTACCAATAATATTATTGCACAAATCTGAAAAAAGTGCAAATGCACAGATTTTTCAGGGCATAAAAAGCCGCCGTGCCGAATAAAGCTGACACGGCGTATTTTTTCATTGTCCCTAAACGAGGCGGGGGCGTTTTGTTTTATTTGAGAACCGACATCGGATCAATATACTCCCCGTCTTTTTTTATAATCAGGTGAAGGTGAGGCCCGTCTTCGGTGTTTGACGGGTCTATGCCCACCGTGCCGATTTGCTGACCCTGTTTTACTGAGCGATTTTCGTTTACTGACATTTTGTTAAGGCCGCAGTACCATGTCTCAAGCGCACCATGCTTTACGATGACCGTGTTGCCATACTGATCGTTGCCTGAAACTTTTTCTACGGTGCCGTCAGCTATGGATTTCACGCTTTCGCCATTGCCTGCTTTCAGGTCGACGCCGGGATGGGCGCGGTAGTCGCCGAAAGTCTTGTTAAAGACAGGCTCTTTGCTAAATCCCTGCATTACATTGCCGCTGACGGGCAAAATAAATGATACAGGTTTAGTGACCGCCTGCTTTGAGGGCCTTTTTGAAGATGATGAGGCTGCCGGCCGGCTTGAAGCCGTTTTTTTCGCTGGTACCGATGATGAACTTTTTACATTAACGCCGCTTACTGTGTTGTCTGTCTTTTTTGTTTCGCTCTGCACATTTGTTTTAGGCGACGTGTAGTTTGAGACACTGCTGTAAGTCGTCCATGCTGCAGCACCTACTGCGATAAGGCAGACACCGAGGGCAATATAAAATCCTTTGTTCCTTTTTCCGCTTTTTTTCATGGGCTGATTCACTTGCGCCACCTCCATCAGTATTTTGGCCACAAAATGCTGATGATATTCCGCAGGCAGACAAAAAGCTGAAAATATTTTGCAGCATGTAAGCACGAAAAAGGATCTGATCCGATTGACCAGATCCTTTTCATTTTGCCTGAGGGGTATATTGAGGAGGGTAGAACAGTTACTGGAAAGCAATGCGGCTTAGCTTCCCAATAACAAAAAATATTATAAGCTTTATGTACAAAAAGTTGTGAAGAAGCTGTGAATATGATGTAAATAATTTTATTTGCGAATCAAAACAGTTTTCCAGCGCGCAAAAGCCTGATAATTTCAGAGTTTTGGGAGGATGCCTGTTATCAGCGATGCGGTCTCGTGTGCTGATTTTTCGCAGAATTCGCTGAAATTGCCGGAGGCCTTTTCGTCTGCATTATCCGATATGGCGCGTATAACAACGAAAGGCACGCCGTTCATATATGCAACCTGTGCGATGCTTGCGCCTTCCATTTCGCATGCGCTCGCGCCGAAATCTTCGCGTATGCGGCCAAGCTCTTTGCCATCGCTTATAAACTGGTCGCCGGAAGCAATTATGCCAAGGTGCACTTTTTCACTGCCGTAGATTTTTTCAGCCGTATGCACGGTAATTTCCGAAAGCCTTTTTGAAGCCGGTATCACCACGAGGCTAAGCCCGCTTATGAACCCTTTTTTGTCGCCGAGGGCGGTGGTGTCCATATCGTGCTGCACAAGGCCGCTTGAAATCACAACGTCACCGATATGCACGCCGCTGCCTATGCCGCCGGCCACGCCGACATTAATAAGCTCAGAAGGAGCATACCTGAGGAACATTGTCTGCGCGCAGACCGCCGCGGCGACTTTCCCAATACCGCACTGCGCCACAACGCATGGCCTGCCTGCAAGCATTCCGCTGTGGTATGTGATGCCGCTGATCTTTTCCGCTTTGTCTTCTTCCATTTGTTCGAGAAGTTTTTCAACTTCTGAAGACATTGCGCCTATAATTCCCGTCATTTAAAGACATCTCACTTTTTCATATCAGATTTATAAATGAATTATATCATAAAATAGTTCGTAGCGCACGGACCTTTCCTTTTTGCAGCTTTTTTAGAGTGTGGCAAAACGTTCCGCACTATTCCATAAGACAAATCTTTGTGATATAATAAAGCGAATCTTTTTGGGACTTATAATTTTATTTATGCAAAAAGGAGAGGGACGGATGATTATCCTCGGCATAGATCCGGGATATGCCATTGTCGGCTACGGTGTTGTAAAAGCAGAAAACGGCCGGTTCCACCCTCTGGAGTACGGCGCTATTGTCACGCAGGCAGGCGCTGATTTTAACCGCAGGCTTGAAAAGATATATGATTCGCTTGCGTCGCTTATGGAGCACCACAAGCCGGATGCCGTTTCGATAGAAAAGCTTTACTTT
>CALLXS010000040.1 GCA_937875295.1 uncultured bacterium
AACTTCCAATATGCCAGAATCTATTTTTACTACAATGAGTAAACTGGCAAATAAATATAATGCTGTAAATTTAGGACAAGGTTTCCCTGATTTTGATGGTCCTCAATGGATAATGGATGAATGCTATAAAGCAATGAAAGCTGGGAAAAATCAATATGCACCTACTCAAGGCATTTATTCACTTCGAAAAGCTATAAAATCAGTTTATAACACTCAATATAATATTGATATATCTGAAGAAGAAATTACAGTTACATCAGGTGCTACTGAAGCTCTATTCTCTACAATTTTTGCTTTAATTGAAGAAGGCGATGAAGTTATTTTGTTTGAACCATTTTACGATTCGCACCAAGCTGACGTTCTCCTTGCAGGTGGAATTCCAAAATATGTTACTTTAAATAAACCAAATTTCACATTTAACGAAGAAGATTTAAATAAAGCAGTTTCCGAGAAAACAAAATTAATCATTATAAATAATCCACATAATCCTAGTGGAAAGGTTTTAACTCATAAAGAATTAGAGCTTATTGCTAATTTTGCGATAAAAAATGATTTATTAGTAATTAGCGATGAAGTATATGAATTTCTCACATTCGATAATGCTATTCATATTCCGATTATGGGATTAAACGGAATGCGTGAAAGAACTATTACTATTTCCTCTACAGGAAAAACTTTTGGGCTGACAGGTTGGAAAATTGGCTATACAATCGCACAAGAAAAAATCACAAAAGCTATTCAAAGCATCCACCAATGGACTAATTTCGCTGTTAATACTCCCGGTCAGCATGCAATGGCTTTTGCCTTCCAACATTTAAATGAATATCTACCAGAATTTCGTAATACTTATTTAAAAAAGAGGAATCTAATGTTAGATGAATTGAGCAAAACTAAATTTAAAGCATTTTGCCCTAAAGGGAGTTATTTTATGTTTGCAGAAATCCCAAATAATGTAAATGATATTGATTGTGCAATGGATTTAGTTGAAAATTATAAAGTAGCTACAATTCCTCCATCTGTTTTTTATGTGAATTCAAATGAAGGTAAATCTTTACTTCGTTTATGCTTTGCTAAACAAGACGACACAATAATTGAAGGAATTAGGAATATGGGTAAGTATTTATAAAATAGATATTTAAAGCAAATAAAAAATCAACTTCTAAATGATATATTTTCATTTCAAGAAGTTGATTTTTATTAAAAAGTTAATTCAATTTATTTAGCTATAGAATCTCTAAACTCTCCGACATATTTAATGTAATTATAAGCATTTTTTTTGACTTTTTCGATTTCCTCTGGTTTCAAATCTCTAATTACTTTGCCTGGGACACCAGCAATTAAAGTTCCTTCTGGTACTTCAAATCCTTCTTTCACTAATGTACCGGCTGCAACTAAGCAATGAGAATTTACTTTTGCACCGTCTAATACAGTAGCACCTATTCCAATCAAGCAATGATCTTTTATAGTGCAACCGTGTAGAGAAACCGAATGACCGACAGAAATATAATTACCTATTTCTAATGGAAATTTTTGATTTGTAACGTGTAGCATTGATAAATCTTGAATATTTGTTCCCTCTCCTATTTTTATCCAATGCACATCACCACGAGCAACTACATTATACCAAAGTGATGCATCTTTCCCAATGGTAACATCACCTATGATTTTCACACCCTCACAAATAAATGCCGAAGGATCGATTTTAGGGGTCATTCCTTTGTAAATGATAATAGACCCATTATTTCCAGTTTCATATTTCATATTATTTTTCAATTATTTTAGTTAAACATGTTAAAAATTAGAATGAGAATAATTTCTTAAACCAATTTTCATCTACTTTTAAGAATCCTAGATTTTGAGAATATGCGAAAGCGACTGAACCATCAGGTTTTACAGTTGGTGAGTGTATAAACGGTTTTTCATTGCTAAAAGATTTAATTCCCTGAATAATTCCATCATCTTTCCCAATGAAATATAAACCTGAAGTTTTATCTGTTACACCTAAGAAAGCAAGAAGTTTATTTGAAATTAAAATAGGTGTTGGGATTGTCATATTAAAATACTTTTTCCAAACTAATTCTCCATTATTCTTGTATTTATATATGCATGATATTTGCTCACCAAGACCTGCCTGAAAAGTATTTATGTAAATATTTCCAGCTTTAGACATTGAAATATAACGTGGGATTAAATCAATTTCTTTTTTCCACAAAATATTTCCATTCACATCTAAATAAAATATTATTGCAATGCTTTTATCTTCTACATATTTTAGACCGCAACACGCTATTGCACTTCCATTTGAGACAGGATATTTTATTAATCTAATATCCATTGATTTCCGCCAAGATTCTCCACCACTGCTATTTATTGATACAAGAGTGTCATTATCATTTTCAGATGACAAGATTATCATTACATTGTCATTATATCCGGATAATGTTTTATTTATGTTATTATTAAGATTTTTTTTCCATAGAAGTTTTCCTTCTAAGCTAACTTTAGCTATTAATCCATTTGTAATTCCAGCTATAATACCATCATCAAAAATTAATAAATCGCAAGGAATATCATTTAGACCAATTGAATCCGTGATGCTAAATTTCCACCTAATATTACCTTCTTTATCATAAGAATAAATAGTACCAAGATTTGTAATTAAATATGAATTTTGTTTAGCATCGATACACATTGCTGCAGAGACAATTTGATTATCAGATAATTTCTTCGACCAGTATACATCTGTATTCATAATCATTTTTATAGTGCCATCGGTAGCAGCGAAAAGAAATTCTTGGTTTGATAGTGGCAAAGGAGCTACAATTGCACCAGCATCATTACTATCAGGAACAGAATCATCATATTTATTTTCATTTAAAAAATCATTATAATTTTCATAAGAATTAGAGCGTCCAATATTACCAAAATAATTTACATTTCTACCTTCTAACGATTCAAATGAGCACCCCCAAGAAAGTACTGCTAATAAAATAGCTATGAATATCATTAAAATAGCAGGTAATAGCTTTTTATATTTTTTAATTTGTACCATAAAACTAATTTTTAAATAGATTACTAATTAAATTACTTGTTTTTTACTAGTCTAATTCCACTTTGAGATTTTTTATCAGTTGGTTGTGTTCTACTTGAAGAGCGTATTTCATTACTTCCACTTAAATAACTTCCTCCACGTAGAACCCTATATTGTCCATTAGCTGGTCCAAGAGGATTATACTTTGTTGCATTTGAATATGAATTAGCACTATAAAAATCCCAACACCATTCCCAAACATTACCGTGCATATCATATAAGCCGAAATCGTTTGGTAGTAATTTTCCAATTTCCTTTAAGTTATAACCAGAGTTAATATTAAACCAAGCAATTTCATTTATATTTTTATCTTTTACATTAAAATCTCCTAATGTACCTGCTTTGCATAAATATTCCCATTCTGCTTCTGTTGGTAATCTATATCCATTAGCTGTAGTATCAAATTTCACAATATTGTTACTAATATCGTAGCATTTATTTAAGCCTTTTAAATCAGAAAGTTTATTACAGAAATTAATTGCATCTATCCAATCAATATTATATACTGGCAATAACCCTCCCTTTATAGTCGCAGGATTAGTATCGCAAACATCTTCATAAATATCTTGATTTATTTCATAAATAGAAACTAATAATTCTTTGTTCAATATTACTGTATGAGTAGGTTTTTCATCATCTAAACCAGATTCAGAACCCATAAGAAACTCAGTAGCTGTAACAGAAGCAAAACCAATTTCCCTCACACTATTTAAGTAATAATTATATTTAGATGAAGTATCTTTTTCAGTAAATACAACAAATGAATGAGCTCCAACTATTTGAGGAGGGATAAATTCAATTTTTGAATTATTCCAAATTAATATTGAGTCGCTACTAATTACATAAGTAGAATCTATTAGAATTTTCATACCAATGGGTTTTATTCCCATATTTTCTCCTGATATGATTATAGATTCTCTTTTATTAATTGTATCTTTATTTATATCTCCAAATTTAATTTGCTTTGGAGTTATTATTTCAGGTTCTTCGCAAGAGATTAAGAACAGAATTGATAAAATAATTATTAATTTATTTGAATATTTCATTTTTAATAAATTCTTTGTTAATATATTTAGAAAGCAAATTTATCATTTTTTATTGAAATTTTGATTAAAAATTATTTTTTATTGAAACAATATTATATTAAAATCGTTATTTTTTATTGAAATAGATTTTTTAATTTTTTATCTTTATTAATTTTTTCGGATTAGTCTATAGAATACTATTTAATACTTAATTAATATAAAACTTATGATATTATCTTGACAAAGGTAATTTCATTATGTAAATTTAAAATAGAAATAAATAATTTAAATGTATAAAATAATTTCGAGGAAATAATGCAAAATAAAAAATTAAATCCTGTAGCAATTCTAATTGTTGCAGTAGTTTTAGGTGGATTACTTGCTATAAATTTTAACCCAAGTAACTACAATAATGCCTTTGCTAAAGAAAATATCGGCGCACAAGCTCCTCCTATCCAAATCAATAATTTAGCTAAACAACTTAATGAAACTTTCAATTCTGTATCAAATGCAGTTATCCCTACTGTAGTAAGTATTAATGTGAAAATGGAAACTAAATTGAGTGGTAGACAGGATTTTAGTGGATTAGAAGAATTCTTTGGTTTTAATCCTTTTGGTGGAGGTGGGACTCCTATGCCTGCTGAAGGCAGTGGAAGCGGTGTAATAATTTCTCCAAATGGATATATTGTTACAAATAATCACGTAATCGAAGATGCTACTGAAATAAAAGTAACTACTAATGATAAAAAAACATATACAGCTAAATTAATCGGAGCTGATCCTACTACTGACCTTGCCGTAATTAAAATTGAAGCTGAAAAACTTCCGACTGCTTATTTAGCTAACATCGAAGATGTAAAAATTGGCGAAATGGTATTAGCAGTAGGTAATCCATTAGGATTAAATTCTACTATCACTCAAGGAATAATTAGTGCTATAGGAAGAGGTCAGCTTAATTTAAATAATAAACTTGGTGGAAACCAAAATGTTGAGAACTATATTCAAACCGACGCAGCTATAAATCCCGGAAATAGTGGTGGTGGATTATATGATTTAAATGGTAGCTTAATTGGTATTAATACTGCAATTGCATCTCGAAGTGGTTCATTCATTGGTTATGGTTTTGCTGTGCCAATTGATTTAGTTAAAGCTATTTCAGAGGATTTAATAGAAGATGGTAAAATCGATAGAGGTTACATTGGTGTATCATACGAACCTGTAAATGAAGCAATGGCAAAAGCATTAGGAATGGACAAAGTATATGGTGCTGTCGTCCAAGAAGTTGTAAAGAAAGGCGCTGCTGAAAAGGCTGGAATTGAAACCGGAGATATTATTTTATCTGTCGATGGAAAAGAAATTAATTCAAGTAGCGAATTGCAAGGTATTGTTTTTACAAAAAGAGTCGGTAATAAATTAGATTTATCAATCTTAAGAGATGGTAAAAAGATAAATAAAACGGTTACTTTAGAAGCTTTGGATAATGCAAATCTTTCTGTAAATGAAAATTCAGGCGAAAAGTCAATATATGAATCTGATATTGATGAAAGTGCTTTTGAAGGTAAAATAAACTCTTTAGGAATAACTGTCGAAAGAATTAGCACAGATCAAAAAAATGATTTCGGTGTTGATTATGGTATACTTGTAAATAAAGTAGATAGAGAAAGTGTAGCTTATAAAGGCGGAATCGCACCTGGAACTATTATTTTAAAAGCTGATAAACAAAAATTAAATACTCCCGCTGATTTAAATAAAATTATAAAAAATAAAAAATCCGGTGATGCAATTTTATTGCAAATTAAATATAAAGGTACTAATAGAATTGTAGCCCTGATTATATAAAATAATATAGTAAATATTAAAAGTTCTATTAATGCAAATAATAGAACTTTTATTCTATTTATTACAGATAAAAATACAATTTTATCTCAATTTTATAGGAAAATTGCTTAAATTTGTAAATATTAAAAAATTATAATATAACTATGACAGACTTTGAACAAAAAATAAATGAAGAAATTAAATCCGCTATGAAAAGTGGTGATAAACTCAGGCTTAATACCATTCGATCCATTCGTGCAGGCATTTTAGAATTCCAGAAAAGTGGGATAGATAGAGAAATTAATAACGATGATTTTCAAAAAATTCTGCTTAGTGCTGCAAAAAAAAGAAAAGATTCTATCGAAATCTATTCTGCTGCCAATCGTAAGGATTTAGCTGATAAAGAAACTATTGAATTAAAAATCATTGAAGAATTTTTACCAAAACAAATGGATGAAAAAGAAATCACTGATTATTTGAAAGAATTTATAAAAAATGCTGGTGCCGAAGGAATGAAAGATTTTGGGAAAATAATGGGTCCAGCAATGAAAGAATTAAATGGTAAAGCTGACGGAGGTGCCGTGCAGAGAATCGTTAAAGAACTATTATCTTAAATAATTTAAAGTTATAATGAATTATATAGAGATAACGGAAGAAGAGAAAAAATTACAAAAAATTACACTTCAGCAGCTTGAGTTTTACAATTTATTAGAATATATCTCTAAATATGCTAATAGCGAAAAAGCTAAATCAAGTATTTTAGAGCTTGAACCTACTAGTAATTTCCAATTTTTAATTTCCGAATTAGATTCAATTGAAGAACTAAAGGTAGTTTTAACTTCTGAGGACAATATTCCTTTTGAAGGCATTGCTGATGTGCAAAATAGTCTACAAAAATCATTAGTAGAAAACTCAGTCCTTAGTTCTATAGAGATCCTTAGAATTAATAGAATGTTGCACTCCTCCAGAGTATTAAGACAGTTTTTTAGCCAAAAAAATGAAAATTATCCTAATCTTTGGAATAATTTAATCAATATTCATCAAAATCGTTTGTTAGAGAAGCATATATCTGAAACAATTGATGATGCTGCAGAAATTAAAAGTACTGCCTCAAGAGAATTACAAAGGATTAGAAATAGTATTATTGAAAAAACTAATCGCTTGCGTTTTAAATTAGAGAAAATCTTATCCAAAGCAAATAAAGAAAGTATGTCTGCAGATGAATATATTTCAATTCGCGATGGTAGATTTGTTATTCCAATTAAAGCAGAACACAAAAGGCATATACCTGGTATTATTCATAATGTTTCTCAGACTGGAGCAACTGTATTCTTAGAGCCGAGCGAAACATTCGAAATGAATAATGAAATATCTCTTTTGATAAATGAAGAAAAAAGAGAAATTTTAAGAATTTTAAAGAATTTGACTCAAGAAATTGGAAACGAAGCAAGAGAATTACTGCAAACATTCGATATTATAACTCATTTTGATACATTATTAGCTCGTGCTAAATATGCTTTAGATTTTGGTGGCATAAAACCAATGATTTCTGAAGAAAATGAAATAGAGCTTCTTAATATTAAACATCCTATTCTATGCCATACTAAAGGAAGTAAAAATGTTATTCCGCTTACTACATTTTTTAATTCTACAAAAAGAGGTCAATTAATTTCTGGACCTAATGCCGGCGGAAAGACAGTAGCTCTAAAGAGTATTGGAATAAATTTAGTGATGGCTCTAAGTGGTATTTTTCCATTAGGTGAGTGCAAAACTAATTTCAGAATCGTGTTTTCTTCAATTGGCGATCATCAATCAATTGAAAACGATTTATCTACTTTTAGTAGTCAGCTTTATCAATTAAAAAAAATTATTGATAATTGCTCCCCTTATTCATTAATTTTGATTGATGAAATTTGTTCTGGCACTGACCCACACGAAGGGTCTGCATTAGCTGCTGGAATATTAGACACTTTCATTGAATCAAATGCGTTTTTTATTGTAACTACGCATCAGTCTTCGCTAAAAACGTATTCATTAAATAATAGTGTAATTGAAAACGCTTCATTAGAATTTAATGAAGCTGAACTTAAACCTACATATAAATTCCTATTAAGCATACCAGGTAATAGTTATGCTTTTGAGCTTTCCAAAAATATTGGATTGAGTGATTTAGTTTTAAATAGAGCAAGAAAATATCTCGGCACAGGCCATTCTGAAATCGAAGAAAGCATAAAAAAATTACAAAAATATAAATTTGAAGCAGAAGAATATCGTAATGATATGCTTAAAGAAAAAAGCAAAACAGAGAAAATTAAGAAAGATTACGAGACTCGATTAAAAGAAATTAAATTAAAGAAAAAAGCTATTGTAGATAAAGCAAATTCTGAAGCTCTTGAAATTATAAGTAGTGCGAATTCTCTAATTGAAAAAACAATTAAAGAAGTTCGCGAAGAAAAAAAACCAATTCCTGAAATTAAAAACGAATTTGAAAAAAATAAAGCTAATTTAAAAAATAAAGTAAAATCAATTTCAAAATCAAATCAAAATGAAATCGATAATTTAGTTGTTGGTGATGTAGTAAAGATTATCGATTCTGAATCTGGGGCTGGATTTGTGCTTGCAATTTATAACGAAACAAATTCTGCATTAGTAGATTTCGATGGAATTAAGTTTAAAATATCAATTTCACAATTGAGACGTTCGTCTAAAAAACCTCAACAAAAGAAAACAAATTTAGATTTCATTAAATTCGATGCTAAAACACGTATTGATTTACGTGGGAAACGTGCTGATGAATCAATCCGAGAGATTGATGATCTAATTAGCGATGCACTAATTTCCAATATTTCAGAGCTTACAATAGTTCATGGAAAAGGTACTGGAGCATTGAGAGCAGCAATTCATAATTATTTACGCGAACATCCGTCTATAGAAAGTTATAGATTAGGTGAATTAGTGGAAGGTGGAGATGGAGTTACAATCATCAACCTCTAAAAATAAAACAGAAAAAAGCAAGTTATCCTCTGCTTTACAAATTATTATATCAATAATAATTGTTGTGCTTTGTGTATATTTTGCTATTAAAGATATAGATTTTAAAGTTCTTTGGGAAATCATTAAAAATGCAAATTATATTTGGGTATTTTTATCGATTCCTGTAATTGTACTATCACATTGGGTCAGAGCACTGCGGTGGAGAAGAATTTTAAAACCAATTAAATACGTTAAATCAATATACCCACTTTTTGCTTCTGTAATGATTGGATATGCACTAAATGCAATTACTCCTCGCGGAGGTGAATTCGTTCGTCCATTGTCATTTTCAAGAAGAGAAAAAGTATCATATTCCTCTACGTTTGCTACAATTGTCGTGGAAAGAGTTATTGATTTAATTACACTTGCTTTATTATTTATTCTTGTGATGTTATTTTTTAATAACACTATCACTAATCTAATATCATTTGAATTAGACCCAAATAAATTAATTTTATATTCTATTTTATTTTTAGTTTTAATAATTTTTGCTTTTTATCCTCCAGTAATTAAATTTTTATTAGCAAAAATTGTAAAACCAATCTCTCTGAAATTATTCGATAGATTAACTGATCTTTTTAATAAATTCACAGTTGGACTGAGTATAATAAAAGCACCATCGGAATATTTTATGCTTATAATTGAATCAATTACAATTTGGATATTATATTGCCTACCGATGTATTTTATGTTTTTCTCGTTTAATTTTCATAATATAGCAAATTTAGGGTTTCCAGATGCTATATTACTTTTAGTAGTTTCTGGTATTGCAACAACTTTTGCTCCTACTCCAGGTGCATTAGGAGTGTATCATTTAGCAATCCAAACTGCAATGGTAGTAATTTATAAAATTACTCCAGAAGATGCCTTAGCATACGCAACATTGACTCATGCTATTAATTACTTAATCCAATTAGGATTAGGTGGTTGGTATTTCTTAAAAGAAAACTCATTTAAAAAAAGCAGTTTATATTTAAAACCGCAACCTGATGATAATAATACTTAATAAATAATAGGTCAAAGAATGGCAGATTTTGCTCACTGGTTGGAATTCTTTGTAGTAGTAATTATACTTTTAGGAGTAGATTTATTAGTTTTTAACAAAGAAGCCCACGAAGTTACTATAAAAGAATCTTTAGGCTGGACAGCCTTTTGGATTATCATTTCATTATTGTTTGGTGGATTAGTTTACTATTGGTATGGATACGAATTAAGTATGCAGTATTATGCTGCATATTTTGTCGAAAAGTCTTTATCAATGGATAATTTATTCGTATTCTTGCTTATATTCAGTTATTTCAAAGTAGATCCAAAATACCAGCATAGAGTCTTGTTTTGGGGTATATTAGGAGCAATAATACTTAGATTCATTTTTATTTTCTTAGGAATAACTCTAATTAATAAATTTGAATGGATTTTATATATTTTCGGTGCAATACTTATTTTCTCAGCTCTAAAAATGCTTAAAAATGAAGATAAAGAAATTCACCCTGATAAAAATCCAGTCATAAAATTGTTTAAAAAAATATTCCCTGTGTCAAATGAATATGACGGAGGTAAATTTTTTACTCGAATTGGTGGAAAGTTAATGGCAACTCCAATGTTTATTGTGTTGATTGTCATAGAATCTTCTGATGTGGTTTTTGCAATTGATTCTATTCCAGCTATTTTTGGTATTTCCCATAATGTATTTGTTGTATTTACTTCAAATATTATGGCAATTTTAGGTCTAAGAGCGCTATATTTCGCTCTCTCTGCAATAATGAAATACTTTAGATATTTGAATTATGGTTTATCTGCAATTTTGACATTCGTAGGTGTGAAAATGATACTAGCTACTTCTGATATTTACCACTTCCCTATAAACATTTCATTAATTGTGATTTTCGGTATCTTAATTATTTCAATATTATTATCAATTATAATTCCGGAGAAAAAAGAAGAGATTAAGGAAATTACTGATGAAGCTAACAATTAAATATTGATCAATAATAAAAAACTTCTAAATGTGTTGTAAGACACATTATAACAATAAGAATTCACCCTTACATTCTTTAGATAATGTAAGGGTGAAATTTTTTTTATTGAAATAATTTCCTTATTTGTTTCAAGTCTGTAATACTAGCAAGAATTCCAACAAAAACAAAATAATCTTCAAACTTCAATGCTATAAGAGCAGAAACTGAAATTAATATGTACAATGATATATAAATAATTTTATTATTTAAATATTGTTTCATATTTATTATTAGTCTTCTTACAAAAATATTTACTGCAACCGTTATCGGTAATGCAGAAAGAATATTAAAACCAAAAAACTCTATGTTGTATTTAAAAGAAAGAAAATACATAATGGATAATAAAATTAATCCTATTGATTTAAATGTAGATTTATATATGTTAATTTTATCTGATTCCATTATATCAAAAAATTTTTGATATTTTTCAGCTTCATTTTCTACTTTTTCTTTGTCATACTGTGTAGACAATTCTTCGATTAAGTCTTGCTTGATGTTGTTATTCATAATTTTTAAACCTCTTTATAATTAAATAATATTTAATTTCTTTACCTTTTTTTTTAAATTGTTCTCTCCTTACAATTCATTTTAATAGTAGAAGATTAGAAAAAATATGTACTACAATTAATTTTAAGACATTCAAATATAAAAAAATAAAAAATAAAATGCAAATATTTTTATTATTTTACTTTTTTTAAAAAAATATTATTTTGAGGAATAAATAGAGAATTTTCTAATACCTATGCCCTACTTTTTTTCTTTAAATTATAAACGTATGCTAATATTTCAGCTATCGTTTTGAATAATGACTCTGGCACTACTTGGTTTATTTCTACATTATAAAATAATGTACGAGCAAGGGGAGGGTTCTCAACTATTGGAATATTATAATTATTTGCTTCTTCACGTATTTTAGCAGCCATAAAATCTGCCCCCTTTGCTACTATATACGGAGCATTCACCTTTTCAGGGTCATATTTAATTGCGACAGCAAAATGCGTTGGATTCGTAACTACGACATCAGCTGTTTGCATATTATTCATCATTAAAGACATAATTCTACCACGCATTAATCCCCTAAATCTTGCTTTTACTTGTGGGTCTCCTTGCATTTGTTTAGTTTCTTCTTTAGATTCCTGCTTTGTCATCATCATATCTTTTTTGAATTTTTTCTTTTGATAGAAAAAATCAGCTACTGCAATTATAGAATACACTAAAAATACTTTTAATACTAATTCCTTCGATACTCTTATCATAAAATTACTTATCTCAGAAATTGGCATTTCCATTACATGCAGAGTTTCTTCTGCGTTATCCATTAATATTGAATAAATAAAATATCCTAAAACGATTAATTTCAGGAAGGATTTGCTCATCTCAAAAAGTGAATTTTTAGAGAAAAATATTTTCTTCATTCCTGAAAATGGATTAAATATTTGCTTAAAGTTAAGTCCTTCAGTAAATTTCTTTGAAGCAAATTTTAATTTTACTTGAACGACTTCTCCCAAAAATGCAGCAGTTGCTGATATCGCAGCAAGAGGAATTAATAGCAGAAAAATACTGAATACAAAATATGTTATTTTATTTACAGCATTCGAATCAGTCAAATTAATAGTATTCAAATTAGAAAAAATATAAATCATTATGTCTGAAATTCCATCTAAGACATATCCCCCCAAAGTAAAAACTCCGGCAATACCAATTGTAAGCATAAAAAATGTAGTAACATCTTGGCTCTTTGATACTTGCCCGCGCTCTCTTGAGTCTGTAAGTCGCTTCGAACTGGCTTCTTCTGTTTTTTCTTGACCTTCTTTATTCTCAGCCATAAATCTTAATTATGTTGTTCTTATTGGGTTAAGTGATTGAATCAATTTAATTAATTCTACATCGAAATTATCAAATGCTCTTTTGCTAAATAATGCAAACAATGAAATTGTTGCAAATGCCACTAATAATCCTACTGCTATTTTTATTTGAAAGCTCATCATAAACACGTTAGTCTGTGGTGCAATTCTTGCTAAAAGTGCAAGTCCGAAATTTGTCAAAAACTCAGCAATTAAGATTGGTGCTGATAATTTTACTGCAATTATCGTTACATCTGAAATTAATTTAACAATTAAATCAAAAGTTGAGTTAGTGAACTCAAAGGTTGTCAGAGGTACACTTCTAAAGCTAAGAAATAATCCTTCTAACATTTGATGATGCCCATTAATTGCAATAAAAATCATTAATACCATCATTTCATATAATTCACCAAATAAAGTTGGTGATTCTTGACTTGCAAATACCATAGACGCTTGGAATCCCAAATTGAAATCTACTACTCCACCAGCAAACCTTGCTCCCCAAAATACTAAATTACATGAGAATCCTATTATAGCCCCTATCATAAATTCTTTCATAACGAGCAGTAATATTCCCCATAGATGAAATGTAATTGGAGGTTGCTCATACCAAAAAGCTGAAGACACTGTCAAAGCAAAAATTACTCCTATCATTATTTTCATAATAGAGGGAATTGCTTCATTTTTAAATAATGGACCTGTTAAAATAAAAGAAGTAATTCTTACTAAGATAAGTATAGTAATAAGAAATTTGCCAGTGAGCAAAACCATCATTTCTGATGTCATCATTTCAGAGTCGGAATCATATTAAACATTTCCAATGAGAATGTCTTCATTAAAGAAATAATCCATGGTAATAATAATACAATTAATACCATTACAATTACTAATTTCGGCACAAAAGTAAGAGTTTGCTCTGATATTGAGGTTGCTGCCTGAAATATTGAAATCAAAAGTCCTACAATTAACGAAATTAATAAAACTGGACCCGATATCAAAAATAAGTAATAAAAAGCTTGCCTTACAATTTGAACTACTACTAAATCTGTCATATATTTTTTACCTCACTATACTTTTCATTAAAGATTCAATTATCAAATACCACCCATCTATTAAAATAAACATAAGCAATTTCACAGGTAATGAAATCATTTGTGGTGGCAATAAGAACATACCGAGCGACATTAATACACTCGCAATCACCATGTCTAATACTAAGAATGGAATAAACAATAAAAACCCAATTTGGAATGCAATTCTTAATTCACTAATTGAATAAGCTGGAATAATCGTCCAAGTGCTTACTTCATTTATATCTTTTGGTTTATCTTTCCCACTTAATTTCAAAAATAATCCTAAATCTTCTTCTCTTGTGTGCTTTAGCATAAATTGACGAAATGGTTTTACCATATTATCAATTGCTTGCTCTTGAGTGATTTCTTCTCGCATATATGGTTGTAAACCATTTTGATTAGCTTCATTTAGTACTGGTTGCATTACATAGAAAGTAAGAAAAAGTGCTAATCCAGTTAGAATTTGATTAGGAGGCTGAGTGGTCGTACCTAGGGCTTGCTTGAGGAAATGAAAGACAATTATAATACGAGTGAAACAAGTCATCATTATTAGAATAGACGGTGCTAATGTAAGCACAGTCATTACTAATAATATCTGAAGAGTCATTGCGTAATCTTCATTTGAATTTGCTTTATCTACAGAAATGGACAATTTTGGAATTGCAGTCATTCCGCCTGTTCCAATTTGAGCAAATGCAGTATTTACATTAAAGATTATTAATAATAATAATGTAAATTTTATAATAAATTTATATTTCATTTTTAGAATTCTAATTAATTATTGTTTTCAATAATACAATGTATGTGCCATTCTAAAAAACGAATTATAATCAATTTTATAACTCTATGATATTACGAGCGTTACGAATATCAATAATTTTCTTATTGAAGAATATTTATAAAAATTTCAATCACTTTTTTTAAATATAAAGCAAAAAGAAACCTTAAAAAATGTTTATAAAAATACAGATGATTATATTTAGCCTAATTTTTATAAGATAGAATTATTAATTAGCTTACTTTTAATTAAAATATTTCTAAATTTAGGTTCTATGTAAATTGAAATAATTGCAAAAATAATTCCAGCAATAACATCAATACCGTAATGATAACGTAAATATAAGGTCGATAAAATTAAGCATCCCCCAACCAAATAAAAGAACCATTTAAATTTTGTTTTATATTTATATACAAGTAACATATTTATAAGCGTAAGCATAGTATGACCGCTTGGCATACAATCTCTACTTACTATTTCGGCAGGATTTATTGTGCCAGGCGGTACCCCCCCTCCTACATTTACAAAAGCTCTAGCAGCATCTGTAAATAATATTCCCGGCATTTCTGAATCTAAAGTAGCAAAATCAAAAAGTGTAAACCTTGGTCCAATAGCTGGCATAATAAAATATAGAAGATAAGACAATAGAAAACCAAATATAATTTGATTATATAATTCATTTAATTCCCAATTTTTATTATCTCTATATAATATCACTCCGTGAATCATCGGTAAGAAATAAAATGAAACATAAGTCAGTTGCATTATTTCGGTTAATAAAGGATTTCTAATAGGATCGAAATATTGTGTAGGATCTTTACCAAAAATTGCAATATCCCACTTTATCAAAATATCATCGTATATATGCGGATTGACAATACTTAATAAATTTTGAGTGTTTAAATATACCATATAGACGGCTAAAGCAAGCAAAATTAGTCTTACTATAGGCACCCATTTTATTTGTTTAAAATGTTCGCCAAAATATGTGATAATCAAAACAAAAGAAATAATTCCTAAAATATAAAATAATATTAAAACAGGATTCAAGAAATAATTCCATTTAAAAAATAGCATCAGACAATGAATTATACATACAATTATTACATATATTTCTCCACCCTTGAAAGCACTAATTTTTTTATTATTAGTTTTGTTCGTTATCGATAAATTCATATTCTTTATATATTTATTTTATTTGATTAAGATATTTAAATATTTGAACATAATCAGAAGCTGATAGATCCTCTGCCCTTTTATCTAAAATTTGATTATACTCTTTATTAAATGAATTTAATATTATTTCATTATAATTTGTTAGATATGATTTTAAGGAATTTCTTAAAGTCTTACGCCTTTGTGAAAATGCGGACTTAACCAATTTCATTATTTCATTAAAGTTAATATCTTGTATAAGTGATTCTTTTTTATCAAGTTTTAGTATTGAAGAAATTACTTTAGGTTTAGGAAAAAAACAATTTGGAGATACATCAAAAGCTATTTTGCTTTTCATTACTAAATCAGTAGCGACAGATAAAATCCCATATTCTTTTGAATCTGGATTAGAAATTACTCTTTTTGCTACTTCCTTTTGCACCATAATTATTATAGTGTCAATTATCTGATAGTTCTCTAATAGTAGAAATAAAATATCAGCAGAAATATAATATGGTATATTACCGATTACTTTTAGTTTTTTACCATTTGCAATTTCATTTAAATCTACTTTTCTAATATCATTTTGAATGATATTAAAAGACTTATTTGCAAATTTTTCTTTTAGTAAGGATACAGCCCTATGGTCTAATTCTACGAGAGTAAGTTCGATATTTCTTTCTAAAAGCAAAGTTGTTAAAGCCCCTGTGCCTGGACCAATCTCTAATACAATATCATTTTCTTGTATATTTAGCTCTTCGATTATTTTCCTTGAAATATTATTATCAATAAGGAAATTTTGTCCAAGAGATTTTTTTGGTGGGATTATTTCAATCATTAATACTTATATCTTTAATTTTTATAAAGTATAGATAAAATATCATGTTCCCAAGAGGATTTAGGTAAGCCAGAAATTCTTCCAATTTCTTTGTTCTTATGTAAGATAATTAATGTAGGAATTTCTTTAAAATAGATTTCTTGGTGTTGATAAATGATA
Source organism: uncultured bacterium (assembly GCA_937875295.1). Classification (GTDB taxonomy): domain Bacteria; phylum Bacteroidota; class Ignavibacteria; order Kapaibacteriales; family UBA2268; genus CALLXS01. Next base: position 16,833 of record CALLXS010000040.1, read on the forward strand.
TTTTCTTTGTTCGCACTATATAATTGATATTTATTATTTTGTAAATTCCCAATTTCAAATATTTTAAATATTACTGGGATTTGGCTTTCTGCGCGAACACTAGAAGTGTTAGTAATTATTTGTAGGAAATATTCTCCATTATTTAATATATTGCAAACGGATTTGGAAATCAATATATCTGCAGTTTTAGTATTTATAGAATTTTTGCTCCACTTAGATTTTTCTAAAAAATCATGCCATAGAATTGCTCCACTAATAATAGGTATGCTTTGTTCGTTCATTTGAACTATTTGGTAATTATTCTGCTGAATATATGTTTTATTTGATGCGGAGCTACAACCTATTAAGAAAATAATAGTAGCTATAAATATTATTTTGATTTTCATTTATTTTGCTTATAAAAATAATAATTTCAAAAATATTAAAATATTTAGTAAATACCAAAAAAAAGGGAGGTAATTACCTCCCTTTATAATTTACACGAAAAAATCAATTATTTTTTCACTACAATTTGCTTATTAATTGTGTGAGTACCATCAGTGATTACAATTGTATAAGTACCATTTGATAGTTCACTTGAATTAATAAATGCTTCATTATTACCTGGATGTGCTGATCCATTGAAAATTGTTTGTACTTTTTTACCAGTAATATCGAAAATCGAAACATCTACATTAGCTTTTCCAGCTGCGTTGAAAATAATTGTAGCAACATCATCAACAGGATTTGGAGAGACTTTTATAAATGATAATTGATTATTATCGAAATCAATTTCAATTTCATTGCTATAAGAGTAAGTACCATCATTATCAATGATTTTTAATCTATAGATATATTTATTACCTACATTTACTTCTCTGTCAATAAATGGACCGTATTCTAAAGGAAGTGATGAAGTTTTACCAGCTGCCACAGTTTCAATAACTTTAAATGGTGATACACCACTATAATTTGAAACTGCTTTTTCTAATTCAAATCTATTTGAATTTAGCTCGTAAATTGTTTTCCAACCTAATTGAACAGTATTATTAACTTTAATAGCGTCGAAATCAGCTAATTCTACAGGAACTGAGTAAATACCACCGTTTCTGTTTAAGAAATCTAAAATACTTCTTAATACATTTTCGCCCGGATTAATATGTCTCCAATCAGCAGTCAAGTATACAATATTTTTATAAATACTTGTTGTAGCTACACCCATTGTAGAGTCAGTAGCTCCTGGAGCAACTTGGTCAAACATATAAGCAGGGAATGATACAGCATCACCACCAGATGTAATAGGAGTAATGTTTCCTGGATAAGGATCTGCATCACCAGGGAAAGTAGTTCTCATTAAACTATCTGTTTCTGTGAATCCGTTAATTTGTAAGCTTGAACCGTGAATTTTATGTCCATGATAAGATGCATAAGTTCCATTAGGATTAATTAATGGGCTCTTTGGATTAGCCGGCATTGCTCTTAAAATGTCTTTTGCGAATAAAGAATCATATTGATAATAATTCGGATTAGTAATCTCGCGAGACATTTCTTGGCTAGCTACTATAAAATTACGCTTAAAGTTATCGTTAAAAGTAGAATTGAAATATTTTTTAACGTCGTTGATTTGAGTTTTTGTAATTGGTTTATCATCGCCGTCAGTCCAGAATAAAGTTACATATAAATTATAATCGACTGCTTTAGCTTCCCAACCGTTTCTATCGAATACATCATAATTATTTAATGAATCAGGATTAGAATAGAAGCCAACTTTATTTAAATTAACTCTTAAGCTGTCATAATTTAATCTACCAGCGATTTGGTCAAGTGTAGGAGTCTGATTTACGATATTTGTAGCAATATTTTCGCCAGATACAAGCATTGAAGCATTTGATTTAGGCACGAAATATCTTACAAATTTTTCGTAGTAATCATTGTCATATCTTGCTTCTGCTACCATTAATTGTACTCTTAATTTATATCTAGGAGTTACATTATTTTCCATTCCTTTGAAAGTAGCAGGAACATTATAATTATATAAAGTCATCATTCTTTGTCTTACTGCTGGATCGCTATAATTAGCATTAGCCATTTTTATGAAATCAGAATAAGAACGTGGGAACAAAGTATCGAATGAATTAGGGAATTCATGGCTTACGTTAGTGATGTCATTTGGTGCAATACCAATAAATTTATCCACTGAATCGATTAGAACAAATGTACCATTAGCTGCTTCTACATATAATAATATACGAGCATTGACATTAGAACGAGGAAGCATACCATTATTTCTTGTAACTGCTTCGATTCTATAAGGTGGTAATTGCATAATATATTGTGCATCAGCGAATACACCACTACCAGCTTGATAACGGCGAGGTTCGATTATATTCTCTACAGAAACATCTTCTGAATATACTCTACCGCTAAATTCTGAAGCTCCTATATCATAACGTTGGTTTGCTTCGCCTCTGAAATTACTATCAATATCACGAGGTATGTAATTAGTTAATTGCTCACCAGCATTATTTAAAATTGAACTCATTGGAGGTAATGGACTTAATTTTACTCTTAATGTAGTATAAGATTGTCCAACTCTATTTATAGTTAAATCTTGAGTAAATCTACCTTGAATAGAATTCATATCTTGGAATGTCCAGTTCTGCCATTGTTGTAAATTAATATATTCGTTTACATAACCTAATTCTGTAATTCTGTTTGTGCTATCAGTCTCAATATATCTATAAATAGATGCTTGAGTACCAGGAGCTAATTCATAAGCATTTCTATCTGATAAATATGCTGGTTTGAATGGGAATGGTCCAGTCATAACTATACAGCTTGCTACTTCAGTAACGCTTGTATCAATAGATAAATCTTGAATTGCAATTGCATTACTATAAATTTTAGCATTATGAATATTTAATGCACCAATACCAGCTATAAGACCAATATTATTAATAGGGTCATTATTTATAATAATTGTATTATTAGCAATTAAAGCATTACGAAGTAAATGTTTTAGATTTGCTGCTTTTGAGAAGTTAGTAAACTTATCTTGATTAGGATTATTCTGACGAGGAGCTTTCACTAAAATACCGAACCTATCAGTATTTACATTCAATGCACTGATATCTCTAATTACATTATTATATATTTCGATGTTCTCATTTTGGTTAGGCATTTCTACAAGTGAATTACCAGTAGCATATTTATTTAATATACCTTCATACAATACACCATAAGCGCCTTGGTCACCTGAGACATTATATATTTCATTTGCGACAATTTTGAGATTAGTATTATAAAAGCCCGTATAGCCTCTACCTTCGCCACCGGCGATAATACCAGCAGATACTGGAACTGAAGATATACCATTAATATTAAAGATAACGTTATTTCTTACGTTTGTGCTATCTTCAAATCCTACTACGACGCCAGCTCTTTTTACATCATAAATTATATTGCTGATAATTTTGTTGTTTTTATTATAGAATGGTTTTAATTCACCACGTCCAGCATCCATTAAAGGACCAATACCTAAACTTGCGATACCAATTGAGAAACCACTAATTTCGTTTTTGATAATTAAATTGTTTTTATTTTCAAGAGTATCTAAGCCATTATTATTTCTAAAATCAGAATATCTATTATCATAAGGAACTGTAGATCTAAATACTATCGCTGCAGATATTGTACCAGTAGCAGTATTATCTAAATCGAATAAAAATTGCATTTTACCAGCATCAAAATATGATAATGGTACCATTGATTGATATGAAGGAGTAGGGCTAATGTCGGTGAAAATACAATTACGTACTGTATCGTTAGAGCTACCAGGACCAAAATATAGAACTGTTCTACGAGCATTAGTAGTATTCATATTAAATTTGATAGCATTATAAGGACCACCATCGAAAATTACTGAAGCAGTCGGATTAGCAAATCGTCTTACTACTTCTCTTGGTGATTTAAATACTGCTGCTTCTGGTTCTGATGGGTAATCATTTTGACCAAATTTAAATCCAACGCCACTTGAAGAAATAATATTAATATTAATGCTTGCACGATTATAATATTTATCAGGATGTGGCATAAATTTAATCCAATTTGATTTGCTTCCTCCCACTATTGAGGATGAAAAATCTATCGCAGGTTCATTTAATTCTGTTCTTAACCCTACTGTATAATTATCATCTGTTAATTTAAATGTAGTAGGACCGTCTAAACCTTTTTCCATAACATTACGCTGAACATCTTCAAGAGTAGCGAAATTTCGTTCTTGTCCAGCAAATCTTGTTCCTACTGTATATTCACCAGATAATGCAGCTGTCACATAGAATGTATCGAGTATAATATTATTACTTGGGAATGGGTCGCGAGCTGCAATAATTTCAGCTTCTGCGAGATAAGTTCCTTCTTCATCAAGTATTACTTCATCATATATTGCTCTACCAAAGCCTTTTCTAATAAGATCTTCAGTAGGTTTGCTTAAAGTTCTTTTTAATACTCTTACACCATTAGAATTTAATTTATATATTCTAAATACTGTAGCTACGTCTGTAGTATCAGCAAATCCATTATTACCAAATCTAACAAATGGTGTAAATGGAACACCTTTGTAATACTTAGAATTTGGATTAGGTACTATAATTGTATCAGCATATACTTCTACAGAATATGTAACATTAAATATTACATCTTTTCCACCTCTAGGGTAAGTATTATTTGATAAATCTTGATCTGTTTCGCCAATCATTTCAATGTAATATTCAGATTTTATATCACCTACTGATGAGTATATAATATTAGGTAATGTTACTACTTTCTTCTCAGCAAATGCCATTGGAACATTATTTCCCTGATATGCTCTCCATCTCAAAGTATCTCTTTGGAAAGTAACAAAATTTGTACCATTTTGAGCTCTGTGAGAATATTGAGCATATATATTGAATCCATATACAGAGTCAACACCTAAGTTCTGTACTGTAATCACACTCGGCACCCAACCACGCGACAGCTCTTTAATATCACCATTTATTGGTTGAGTATTATCGATAATTGCAATATCATGATTTAGTGCTAAAGTAAATTTTGATATAGTTGGATTAGAGACATAACCCCAAGAAGGTATTGTTAATACAGCTTCTGCTGTATACTCCCCTCCTTTCAAATTAATATTATTGGTAACAAAATCTAAACCGCCATTATTTTCTGGATTAGTTAAAGCAGCTAATCCAGTAGCTTGTGTGATTCTATATGTAACATTATCTAAAGAGTTAGTAACGTCAAGATTTTGATTACTTGGATCTATTTCTCTTACAGCATGATAAATAGTTTGATAATCTATATTGTCAACATTACCAGGACCAGATATTTTATAGGTCATTGTAGCTGGAGTACCAGCTGGAAGTCCTACTATCTTATATCCAGGATGATTTACATCTGGTAATTGATATATTGCATTTTTACGTAAAACTACTCCTGGTTCAGGATATATAGCTGAGACACTAGTAGCAAATTTAAACTTTATATTTGGGCGGACAGTATAAAATCCACCCCAAGATGGTAAAGTGGCACAACCCTGACCATTATCTTGATACCTTGCAAATGAATATCTGTCAGAAGTTACTGAGTGAGATAATGCATACCAAGAACCACTCCAAACAGTATTATCAAAACAAATATTTATTAAAATATTTGATGTCCCGTCCCACATAAATAATTCATCGAGAACAAAATCTCTCCATCCATTTGGTGTAGGAGTATAATTGTAAGGACCCCATACCGTTGTCCAACCATCTGCCACATATCCGCCTGCTGTAGTTTGCAAGCTAGTATTTTGCATCTTAATGGTTAACCCATTCATAGGCAGACCTGTAGAAGCATTAAATTGAAAACTTATAGTTTTAATTGGACCACCAGGGGCATCAATTTCGGCAGCTTTGTAAAGCATCGTTGTATTGGCATCATGATATGTAGTATAAAATGGAAACTGGAAAGTAGTAGTTCCATTTCCTACTTGCACTTCTATTTGCCCAAAGCCTGAAGCGAAATTTATTAATACCAAAATTGGTATTAATATAAAGAAAGTTGATAATTTTCTCATAGAGAAACCTCTAATTATAATTATTAATATTATTAATTTATTTCAAATTTATAGATTTTTTTAAAAAGTGATTTTTTCTTTAGTAGAAACATTCAAAAAAACGCACATTTTATAAAATACAAATTAATAATAAAAAATGTAATAAAAAAATATTTTTTAAGTTTTTATTACATTTTTACGGTTATTTTGTAACTTTTTTATTTTTTTGTATAAATTTAATAATCTTAATTAAATTTACTTTTCTTTTATATAAGGATTTTGCCCAATTTGATAAAAATCAAGAATTTCACCTAAACTATAATTTAATAAATAGTCGCTTGTATTATCAGAATTTGTATCTTTTTTTGAACCAAACATTCTATTATATTCGAGCATCCCTTGCTGTTGCCATAGGAAATTTTGAGATATATGAGGAAATTTCTTCTTTAATATCCCATAAGAGCCAATAGACGGCGTTGACCAATACCACAGAAATAAATTAATTCTAGCTTCCTCTCCAGACTGAGCAAGCGAAATGGGAAAAATACAATTTAATACGATTTCTCTGCGTAAGCTTGCTCCAATTCCTGAGCTACTATCTTTAAGTAATGCAACTAATTTATCTGGAATCTCTGAGCATTCAATTGAATTTATAGATAACAAGAAACTATAAAATTTTGTATTCTGCCAATTACTCAAGAAATTATCTAAAAATTCTGCATTATATTTAGGTCTTCTGCGAAGAGATAAATACCTACTAAAAAAATTTTTTAATATTATAAGAGTAGCATTTTGGAATTCATCATTGTTAAGAATTTTTTTTATCTCAGCTGTTTTTCGCAAAATCCTGCTTAATGAATACTGATGAAGAGCCTCAATTTCACTGCTATCATCAGAACTTGTATAATTATTTATTAGATTATGTTTTTTATCAAATTCATTCAATTCTTCATTTGATATTAATAAAGTATGGAATTGATTATTAACATCTAAATCATTATTTGAGACAATATGTAGAATTACCTTTTTATATCGCTCATCTAAGCTATGCTTATGCTTATTCCAATCTGAACTATTCTTATGATATTCAGCATCACCAATAATTATTTGACTATCAATCATCACAGCCAAATCTAAAAAATCAGGTCCTTCTAAATTATTATGGACTCCTGGCGATAAAATTTGTATGCGTTTGCCAGCTACAGTATTTCTAATAATTGAGGGATTTGAAATTAAGTTATGAACTTTTTTTTGTAAAAACCTTTCATTATATAAGCTGTAATTTTCCATAATAATTATTTATAATGCTTACACAAATTTATAAATTTTCATCAATTGAGTTAAATAAATTTTTGTAATTCTCAGCTTTTAAATTTACTTTTTCTTCGAAATTAATTTCATTTGAGGTATAAATAATATCTCTTGATACATTTATCAAATATGGATTATGAGAATTATATTTCAGCAATTCAGTTGCATTTCCACCTTGAGTGCCGATCCCAGGGAACAATAACAATCTATTTGGAATTATCTCTCTAATTCCTTTTAGCATTTCAGGATGTGTAGCCCCAATTACATAACCTAATTGATTTTCATCAGCCCATTTGCTAGAAATCTCAATTATTTTTTTATAAAGCGGGATACCGCTTTCGAGGTTAAGCATTTGAAAATCTTGCGATCCTTTATTTGACGTAAGAGCTAGCAAAAATACAAATTTTTCTTTATCTTCTAAAAATGGCAAAACGCAATCACTTCCCATTAATGGATTTACAGTAATTGAGTCAAAACCCATATCAATTAAGATAGCTTTTGAATAAGCAGCAGAAGTATTTCCAATATCACCTCTTTTAGCATCTGCGATATTTAAAATAATTTTATCTTGATGATTATGATTAATATAATTAATTGTTTTTTTAATTAAATCAATCCCATCGCTTCCATATTGCTCATAAAAGGCAAAATTTATTTTATAACTGCAGACTAAATCAATTGTAGCGTCAATTATTTTTTTATTAAATTCAAATAACCCATTCACATTTTTTTCTATATGCTTAGGTAATTTTTCAATTGTCGAGTCTAATCCTACGCACAATTTAGAATTATTTTTTTCTTGAGCAAATTTTAGTTTTTCAAAAGCTATCATTTTAATTCAATTTGTTGTTAAATATTATAATCCAAATTTATTCTTGAATGCAGAATATTCAGTTTGAAAAATAGTTGCATCAATTGGAGCTGGGATATTATCAGCTTTTTCAAATTCTTCTACTGCAACTACTCTATCTTTAGAATAAGGGTGCGTAGCAAAGAGCATTTGGAAAGAAGAAGGTCTTTCTCCTCCAGCACTTTGTTCAGTTTCAAGTACTCTATTAAAAAAGTATTTCATTCCAGCTGGGTAATATTTAGTATCTTTTAAATACATATATGCATATTTATCTGCTTCGTATTCATCGTCTCTACTATTTTTAAGGATACCTAAATTTGATGCAATATTTGCTAAAATTGCTTCCCATTGAGCAGGAGATTGTCCTAATACAATTTGTGCAAGCAATCCAATACCATATTCTGTAGTCATTCTTTTAGTAGAATGTCTTCTATCATTATGAGCCATTTCGTGAGCAATGACTGATGCTAATTCAGCTTTATTTTGAGCGAATTTTAATAATCCAGTATAGACATAAACATAACCTCCAGCAGTAGCGAAAGCATTGACTGTGTTTAAATCATTAATTATTTGGACATTATAATTAAAGACTTCGCTATAGTTAATTGAATTAGATTTAGCGATTTCATTTACAATATCCTGCAAATATGCTTGCATTTCAGCATTATTATATATTGGATATTGAGCTTTATTATTTTCTAATTTTAGTTCGGAATCGATTTGAGAACCGATAGTAACATCATCAGAAACACTATAAAGATTTACGCCACCTTCATCAGAACACGATAGCATCATAATAGGCATAAAAGCTATTATTAAATAGCGGTAAGCATATTGCTTAAATAGAATCAATTTATTCATTTTTTATCCTAAAATAAATTAAAAAATATATTTTTTCATAAATTAATAATGCGAAATAAATATAAAAATATTGTATTTAATTAACAAAATAAAAAAGATATTTCCTCATGAAAATTTATTTTTTATTACTAAAATATTTTTTTGTGTTTATAGACTTTATTGATATATAAGAAAATTTATAATTTATGAGTTATAATAGATCTAAATAGCTAAGATAATTTTTTTATTTAGAAATATTTTCATAATTTCGATATTATAAAAAAGCAAAATCAATCAAGTAAAAATATTTTATATAAGGAATTAGTAAATGGGACAAACAGTTGTTCAAAAAATTCTTGCTAAAGCTTGCGGATTAGATAAAGTAGCTGTCGGCGAAATAGTCGAACCAAAAGTAGATTTAGCAATGTCGCACGAAAATGGCGCCTTAGTAATTAATCAATTTAAAGAAATATACGAAGGCACTGAATTACCTGTAAAAGTATGGGATCCCTCGAAAATTGCAATTATTTTCGATCATAGAGTACCTGCCGAAAGCAGCAAAACTGCTACAAATCAAATGAAAATTAGAAATTTCGTGAAAGAGCAAGGTATTACTAAATTCCATGATATTCGTGGTGATAGGATGGGTATTTGCCACCAAATTTTACCTGAAAATGGTTACGTAAGGCCCGGATATGTAGTATGTGGTACTGATAGCCATACTACAAGTCATGGAGCTTTAGGAGCATTTGCTTTCGGAATTGGTGCTACTGAAATGGCTTCAGTTTGGACTCTTGGTACTGCTCTAAATGTTCCTGTACCACCTACAATTAAAGTAATTGTTACAGGTAAATTAAATCAATTTGTCGAAGCAAAAGATATTATTTTATATTTAATTGGTAAAATATCTTCTGAAGGAGCTAATAATAAAGTAATTGAATTCCACGGCGATACGATTAAAAATATGAATATTTCCGGAAGACTTACTCTCTGTAATATGGCAGTGGAAGCTGGCGCTACAAGCGGTATTGTTCCTGCAGATGAAGAAACTCAAAAATATCTTAAATTTGTAGCTGGAGTGCAAGATGATATCGATTTAGTTACTCCTGATGAAGATGCTGAATATGATAGCATTGTTGAAATTGATGCCAATACTCTTTCTCCTCAAATTGCATGCCCACACACTGTGGACAATGTAAAACCAATAGAAGAAGTATCCGGAATTACTGTAAATCAAATTGTTATCGGATCTTGCACAAATGGTAGATTAGAAGATTTAAAAACTGCAGCTGATATTTTAAAAGGGAATAAAGTAGCTGAACATACTAGAATGCTAATTTTCCCTGCTTCTGGTAAAATTTATCAAGAAGCTATGAAATTAGGCTATTTTAACACTTTAATGGAAGCTGGAGCTGTAGTAGCAAATAGCGGCTGCGGTCCTTGTCTTGGGATACATCAAGGCGCCTTGGGAGATGGAGAAGTTGCTCTATCGACTACAAATAGAAATTTCAAAGGTAGAATGGGCAACCCTAAATCTGAAGTATATTTATGCTCTCCAGCTGTAGCTGCTGCTTCTGCGATTATGGGATTTATCACAGACCCTAGAAAAATTCAATTAAATGATTAATTAAGAAAGGTAATAATATAATGAGCAAAGTAATTTATAAATTAGGTGATGATATTTCTACTGATATTATCTATCCTGGTAGATTTATGGCAACTGTTTTACCGACAGAAACTCCTCAATTCGCTTTTGTTGATGAAAAAGAATTAAACAAAATGCTTGTAAATAATGAGTTTGAAGACGGTAGCGTAATTTTAGCAAACAAAAATTTCGGATGCGGATCGTCTCGCGAACAAGCTGTTTCAACTCTAAAAGGCTATAATATTTCAATTATTGCTAAGAACTTCGCAAGAATATTTTTGCAAAATAGTGTTAATTTAGGTTTAAATACAATACAATGCCCAGATATTGAAGCTAATTTAGGCGATGATTTAGAAATAAAAGAAAATGAAGTAATTAATAAAACTACCGGAAAATCTTATAAAATAATTCCGCTACACTCAGCTCGTCAAGCTATTGTCGATGCTGGCGGATTAATTCCATACACAAGAAAAAAATTACTTGAAAGAAATAAGTAATAATAATTCTTTTCATTAATATAATATTCTTATTAAATAATCAGCTATATCATTTTATAGCTGATTATTTTTATAAAATCTATAGCACTATAATTACTGATATATATTAGTTCACCTAAACCCATTTCAATATTTTATGAGCTTTTGCACAATAAATAGCGATACTCACGGCATTCCAGCAAGATAATATATTTTAAAATTAAAAAAGGAAATGAAATTATATCTAAAAACGTCATTATAAATTAACTTATACTTTTAGTTGAGTTCAATAAAAACAAAAAATAACTTAAAGGTATAACAAAACAACTTGTTATGTACTTTTTAATAAATCGGATATTAGCCCATTGCTATAACGTAATGGGCTTTTTCTTGAATAATACTTGTAATATCCGACCTATTTGAAATCCAATATGTTGAATAAATAACTTATATGTTTACGTAAATTTATAGATAATTTGAATTTTCCGTGCTAAAATCACTATACATAAAAAATTATGCTTTAATTGATGAGCTTTTCCTCGAATTTAATAATGGATTGAATATCATTACAGGCGAAACAGGAGCAGGCAAATCCATCATAGTAGATGCCTTTATTACTGCTCTCGGTGAGAGAGCATCTGTAAATTTAATCCGCAATAATCAGAAAAAAGCAATTATAGAAGTTATTTTTGATTCAAACGAATTAATTATTGATGGATACCCTGATATTAACAACTTACTCTCTGAGCAAAATGAATTAATTATCCGCAGAGAAATAAATATTAATGGTAATAGTAGATGTTTTTTAAATGATACCCCTGTGCAATTAAATTCTCTTAAAGAATTAGGAAATAGATTAGTTGATTTCCACGGACAGCACCAACACCAGCTTTTATTGCATTCATCTTATCATTTGAAAGCTCTTGATTCTACTATCGATTTTGGGGATAAACTAAAAGTATATCAAGATACATTCAAAATATATAAAAATAGTTTAAAAGAACTCGACCTCCTTAAATCAAAAGCAAATGAATTAAATATTAGGACCGACCATTATTCATTCGAACTCAAAGAAATTGAGAAAATTAATCCACAAATTAACGAATTTGAAGAAATAGAAGATAGCTTAAAGAAAATAGAAAATTCAGAAACAATTTTTAATCTTTGCAATAATCTAATCCAAATATTAAGCGAATCCGAAAGTTCCATTATTAGTAATTTTAGTGTAGCTACGAAACTTATTGAAAATTTAAAATCATACGACTCTGCTTTTATTGATTTTTATAATGAAAGCAAAACTATGCAAATTGCACTTGTAGAAATTTCACGATTTGTTAATAATTATATGTCTAATTTTAAATTAGATGAAAACACTGTAAATAATTTAAAAGAACGTTACCTTGAATTAAATGGATTGAAAAAGAAATATGGTAATTATAGTGAAATTTTTAATAGAATTCAATTTCTACAAGATGAATTAAATTCTATCTCTAACTATGATGAAAAAGTACATAGTTTAGAAAATGAAATTGAGAAAATGCGATTATTATTAATCGATAAAGCTAAAGAAATTTCTGAAATTAGACATAAACATTCTAAAATATTTTCTGAAAATTTGATTGAAAAATTAAAATATTTAGGAATGGAACATTCAAAATTTGATATTTATTTTCACAAAAATAAAAATAATGAGTTAAATGAGAACGGAATTGATAACATTGATTTCCTAATATCAACTAATAAAGGAGAAAATCTAAAGCAATTAAAAGAAGTAGCTTCAGGTGGTGAAATATCGCGAATAATGCTTGCAATAAAATATATTATCTCTGAATATCAAGAAATGCCAATCCTCGTTTTTGATGAAATCGATATTGGAATAAGTGGAAAAATTGGGCAAAAAACTGGTCTTTTAATGAAAGAGCTATCAAAGAAACATCAAATTATTGCTATCACTCACCTCCCTCAAATTGCTGCTCTCGGAGACATTAATTTTAATGTTCAAAAAATAACTTCTGATAACGGTACAGTTACTAAAATTGAAGTTCTAAATAAAAAAGAAAAAATCAATGTAATTGCTCAAATGCTAAGCGGAGAAAACATTACTGATTCAGCACTCGAAAATGCTGAAGATCTTATAAATTCGAAATAAATTGATTTAAATTTAAATAGTATTTAACTTTAAAATTTTGTTGTTTATTTTTCAAAAATATTTAAGCAAAAAAAGTCATAACTATGTATTCCGTGCAAATTGCAGCAAAAACGGCAGAAAGAGCTACTACTACTAAATCTTTTTCTTTCCATGATAATAATAGAGCTACAATGGTCGCTACTATTCCAGAAGCTAAACTATTTGTTGAAAATAAAATATCTGGGAATGTCATCGCAGCTAACACGCAAAATGGGATATAATACAAAAAATCTTGTATCCATCTATTTTTGAGTTTTTTATTAAAAATTGCAATAGGTAAGACTCTTATCAAATAAGTAGTAAGAGCCATTACTAAAATCATAAATCCAGCATTTGAAAAAGTTATCATACTGCTTCCTCCTGCTCTTTTTCTTCATGGCGAGATATTTTAAAAAATGTAGCGCAAATAGCTGCTCCTAATATTGCCGAAATAATAATACTCCAACCGCCACCATTTTGTGATACAATATTTAAATATGGAATGTACTTTAAAGCAATGCTTATGCTTGATGCAATTAAAATGGCATAAAAAACCTTATGGCTATGTTTCGCAGGTGGTAAAATAATTGCAATAAACATACAATATAAGGCTACTCCCATTGATACTTGAACAATTGTTGGCAATAAATAAGAAGCGAAAGCTCCTAATACTGTACCCAATGTCCAGCCAATTATTGGTAATGTCATCAAACCAGTATAAAATGAAAATATAACGTCCTCGCCTTCCATAGCAGATAAAGCAAATATTTCATCGGTTACACCAAAAGCAACAATACACCTTTTGTATAGTGGCATATTTGGATGAAGTTTTTGAGTCAAAGATAAACTCATCAAAAAATATCTTAAATTGATAATCAATGTCGTCATTGACAATTCGACTGCTGAAGCTCCAGCCCCAATCAACCTAATTCCAGCGAATTGACCAGTAGAAGCAAGGTTTGTTAGTGATATTATTACAGCTACCCACGGGTCAAAACCCATTTGTACTGCAACTAATCCGAAAGTAAAAGATACTGGAATATAACCCAATCCAATAGCTTTCCCCATCATTAGACCGCGTTTATATTCTTTGATTGAGCCATTTCTTTCCCATTTTTGGACTGTCTCTTTTGGGTAAGCAATGACATTTTCAAGGTTTTGCGAAAGCAATCCTCTTATATTAAAATCCATAAAAATAATTTTTTATAATTAGGAGATAAATTATTTAATAATTTAATATTAATTAGGAAATATTTTTATTTAATTTGCTTAAATTTTTGGTTTTTTAGTGCTAATAGTCTTAATAAAATATGATGTTCTATCCGATTATTTTTGGAGTAAAGCAGAAACCAATACAATTAATTATTATCTACCAATTCAAGCAGTTTGTCTAAGTCTTTATTTATTAATTCCCAAGAATGAGTTTGTACAATGAGTTCTCTTGCATTTTTGGATAATTTGTCAGACAATTCTTTATTATCCATTACTTCAAGTGCAAGTTTAGCTAATTCTACATCTGTCTCGCCTAACATTATGCTTTCTCGGTGAATACCATTTATCCCTTGGTTACCGATTTTCGTTGTTATTACTGGGACTCCGCAAGACATTGCTTCTAATAATTTATTTTGGATTCCCGTTCCCCCTTTATGAGGATGGATGAAAGCAATAGCAGACTGCAAATATGGTAAAAATGACTTAACATTTTGATGAAATTCAACTTTCTCAGAAGCAAATTTAAGAACTTCGCGAGAAGGAGAAGCTCCTACTACTAATAATTTAACATTAGGATATTTTTTCCAAATTAATGGCATTATATTATTTACGATTTTCTCCACCATTAAATAATTTGCCCATAGACTTAGTTTTCCTGTAAAAATTATATGTTTTTTCTCAATTTCAGGATTTGGAACAAAATAGTCGGTTTCTGTACCATTTGTGAGAAGATAATATTTTCCATCAGGAGCATATTTTTTTAGTTCATCAATATCATCATTAGTAACTAAAGTCACATAATTGAAATATTTTACTGTCTTTGGTTCAAATCTTTGCAAAGCTTTATGATCATAATATCGCACCATTTTTTGAAGTAAAGTAGTGGATTCTTTATATGACCTCTGCTGATATAAGATTCTACAATCTTCTGCGATTAATATTTTTTTCAAGTCTTTTCGGTCTTTTAGATAATCTGCTGTTCTTAAGAAAAATGATATTCCTAGATCATATTTATTTTTGCTTAGCAAATCGTCTACTACTTTTTGAAAAGATTTTTGTTTATAATAGTAAATTTCTAAAGGATAATTTGGTGGATTATTAAAAATTGAATGCAATCCGGCTTTAACAGGTTTAAGAGGAACAATATGTAACTCTACTCCCAAATCTTCGATAACTTTTTTCCATTCATTATTAAACTCTTTACCTTGGAAAAATGTTACTAATGTAACTTTATTATTTTTCGCTAAATGTTTAATTAAATGAAATGATTTAATTCTATCCCCGCCATGCAGTGGATATGGGAATCTACAGGTTAAGAATAATATATTTTTCTTTTCTTGACCGGGCATTATATAATTTTTATAATATAGGTTATCAATTAAAATAAACTTTTAAGATTACAAAAATAGTTTATTTTTTTGTATTAACCGAATAATATTTTATTATTCTCTATCAAATCTAAACCAATTTACTGCTCTTTTTTCTTTAGAAGGCATTATACCCGCTTTATTTATGTCAATTTCAGATTTTATTTTGTTAGTTAATTCTTTAGCTGCGTTATAACCATAAGTTCTCAGCAAGTAATTAATGGCAATTGTTTCGGCTATCACTGTAATATTTTTTCCAGGGAATATTGGTAATTTCACTGTTGATACTTCCACTCCCAATATTTGACTACTTTCTTCTTCTAATCCTACTCTTTGGTATTCTTCACCTTTCTTCCAGTCCATAAGTTCCACAATTATTTCTAATCTTTTTTGATATCTAATAGATCTTATTCCGAACATTTGCCTAATATCAATTATTCCTAATCCTCTAATTTCCATAAAATGTTGTACTAAGCTTGTACCTGTTCCCATTAAAATTGATTCATTTTTTTTGCTTAGCATTACTACATCGTCAGCAACTAATCTATGCCCTCTTTCCACAAGATCCAGAGCGATTTCGCTTTTTCCTATTCCACTCCTGCCGACAAATAGTAATCCTACACCAAATACATCTAAAAAAGATCCATGCATAACCACTTGACTTGCAAATTGATCATCAAAAAATTCGATTAAAAATAAATTTAATCTGCTATAATCTAAACTACTACTGAGCACTGCTACGTTATTTTGATTAGCAATTTTGATAAAATCTTTATCAGGAATAAGTCCATCCGAGAAAATAAAGCAAGGACTTTGCAAAGACAATAAATATTTATAACGATTTTTTTTTACTTCCTTGCTTAAAGTATCAATATAAAATGCTTCTGTATTTCCGATAATTTGAATGCAATCGTAATCATAAAATCCCTCATAACCACTTAGAGCAAGTTGAGGTCGATTTAATTGCTTAGTTTTTATTTTATTGTTGAGGGTTGAGTCGTTAGTTAATAATTCGAAAGTAATCGGTGATTTCAGCAAATCGCTTACATAAATACTTTCAATATTAATTATATTTAAATTACTAAAATCAGACATTAATTTACTACTGATGGTGATAAAATATAAGGTGTTTCTTTTTTCTTTTCTTTTACTTGTTTCTTAATTCTCCGTGTTTTCACCGTGGAGTCAGAATACACCGAAGTTGGACTAATAATATCTGTCCTAGTAATTTTTACATTTCTTACTGCATTTCCCTGACTACTTAATT
Organism: uncultured bacterium; assembly: GCA_937875295.1. Classification (GTDB taxonomy): domain Bacteria; phylum Bacteroidota; class Ignavibacteria; order Kapaibacteriales; family UBA2268; genus CALLXS01. The sequence continues at coordinate 34,032 of CALLXS010000040.1, forward strand.
TAGGTAATATATTTCCATTTCGATATATTTCTAAGCTTGATGCTTTATCGCTTGATATTGTAAAATATTCCCAAGCTTTCATTTCTAAAGTATTTCCCGGATAAAGCACAGTTTGTTTATTTGATACTCCATCGTTTGAGAGCCTAAGCCAAACAGTATCTTTTGATAAGATTCTTAAGTTCATGCTATCAGTAGGTTCAATTTTGCTTTTCTCTATTAATGATTCATCAGCAATTACTTGAGTAGATTCATTATTAGCTGGGATATTCTCAACGTCAATTTTATCTTTTTTATTGAAAAATGCAAAATATAAAATTATTAATACCGCAAATAGTATTACTCCATATAATATATACATCATAGCAGACGTTTTATTAAAGAAATCTCGTCTTTTTTTCTTTGGAGCAAAGATCTCATCATAATTTATATTATTTTCTTTAGTTGAAATTCTCTTGGTCGATTCGTTAGCTAAAATGTCTTTTTCGCTTTTAGGATAAATCTCATCTAATACAGTGCTTATATTTTCATCTAAATCCATAAATTTCATATAATCACTAATAAAAGCTCTCATATATACGGCAGGAAGAATATGATAATTACCATCTTCGATTGCTTGTAATATATGCATTCGGATCTTTGTCTGCTGATTGACATCATCAAGGGAGAGACCTTTTTTAATCCTAATATTTTTTAATATGGAGCCTATTTCACTCATTTTATTAATATTATAAATAATGTAATATTCATTTCTATTTTTTTTCTTATTTTTACATTTTAAAAATCATCTTTATTAATTATTTACTGATTTTTCAATTTATTTAAATCTATTTTAAAAGTGAAAAAAAATATTCTCTTTATCATATTATTTACTATAATAAATTGTGCCAATTTATTTTCTTCATTAAATATAAATTTAACTAGTAAAGAAACGAATTATTTGCAATCTAATTATATTTTCAATTCAGTTATTCCAATAAACAATGACTTTATCGATATTACTTTAAATCAAGCAGAAAATTCATTTTTTTCATTAAATAATTTAGATTTAAATAAGATTGATAAAAATGATTCAGAAATAAAAATAGAAACCGATTCTATACACTCAATACATTTATTTCAATCGGAATTTATGTATGCAGATAATCCACTATATACTATCACAGGTGAATTACCACTAAGAGAGACTAAAATTAAGCCATTAAATATGGGAATAATTGGAGCAGTCTATGCAACAGCATTTGTCCTTCAGCATAAAATTCAAATGAATACAATCTGGAAGGAACAAACTGACTTTAAAATCCAAGAAGATGGTAATTATGCTCTTTATGTTGATAAAGTAGGGCATTTCTATGGAACTTGGGTAATGAGTCATTTCTTGAGAGAAACTTTTCTATGGACAGGTTTTAACTATAAAACTTCATATTGGCTCGGAGCAGTTGCAGGATTAGCATATTCTACTTATGTCGAGGTTTTAGATGGATATGGCAAAAACTGGGGTTTTAGTCCTTCAGATTTTTACTTTGATATGCTTGGAACTTCATTTTCAATAGCTCAGTATTATATCCCTGTACTGCAAAATTTCACACCAAAATTTTCTTACATACCTTCGACTTGGTTCGGAGAAAGAGAACGAATACCATCTGAAATTATGATTGATGATTATTCATCACAAGTATTTTGGTTGTCAATAAATGTCAATAATTTGCTTGGAGCTAATTTAAAAAAATATTGGCCTTCTTGGTTGCAATTAAGTATCGGATATACCGCAAGAAATCTATGTGATCCTGACTACCCGGAATTTAATAAATACCAATATGATTATAATGGAGTTAATGTCAAGGGAGATCCAAAGTATATTTTAGCCCTTGATGTCGATTTTGTTAAATTATTGCCCGGAGATGGAAAGTTTTGGAATTGGATAAAGCAATCTTTAAATGTTTTGAAATTCCCATCACCAGCAATTGAATTTTCTAAAAATCGCACTAAATTTTATCTTTTATATCCATTTAACTTTTAAAACAAATCCCATTCATAATTAATGAATAGGATTTGTTGATAATCTTAATTATGTTTTATGAGGATTTAAATATTTACGGCTTCTCCCCATGCAGCAGCTGCTGCTTCCATAATTCCTTCATTTAAAGTAGGATGAGCATGGATTGATTTAAATATTGAAGGACCAGTAGCTTCTAAATTCATAGCTAATACCATTTCGCCTATCATTTCAGTAACTTCAGGACCAATTAAATGTGCACCAAGCAATTCACCATATTTTGCATTAAATATTAATTTTACAAAACCTTTTGCTTCGCCTATCCCGTGAGCTTTACCACTTGCAGTAAATGGGAATTTTCCTATTTTAAGTTCATAACCTGCTTCTTTTGCTTTCTCTTCTGTAAGACCAATACTTGCTACTTGAGGATTACAATATGTACACCCCGGTATTAATTTATAATTAACTCCATTATTTGTATGTCCTGCTAAATATTCAGCTAATGCAATACCTTCAGCAGAAGCCTTATGAGCAAGCCAAGGTGGACCAGCTACATCTCCAATGGCATAAATATTATCAATATTGGTTTTAAAATTATTATCAATTTTAATAAAGCCACGTTCTACTTGTATGCCCATTTCTTCTAACCCAATTCCCTCTATATTTGCTTGTATTCCAATTGCATTTAAAGCAATATCTGCAGTAAGAGTTTCCTCAGTTCCATCTTTTTTCTGAATTTTAACTTCTACTCCATTGCCTTTCTTATCTGCGGAAATAACTTTTGTGTTTATAAGAGTCTTAATACCAGATTTCCGATAATTTCTGCCTAATTCAGAAGAAATATCTTTATCTTCAATTGGCAATATTCTATCCATCATTTCAATAATTGTAATTTCAGTTCCGAAAGAATTATAGAAATATGCAAATTCTACTCCAATTGCTCCAGCTCCCATTATGATCATTGATTTTGGAGCTTGCTTTTGAATTAAAGCTTCTTTGCTGGTAATAACATATTTGTGGTCGACGTTGATCCCCGGGAACATTCTAGGTCTTGAGCCTGTCGATATGACAATATTTTTACAATTAATTGTGTCTGTAATTTCTCCAGAAATATTTTTAACCTCAATTAAATTTTTGCTTTTAATAAAGGCAGAACCTTTTACGTAATCTACTTTATTTTTTTTGAATAGAAAGGCGATACCGGCTGACATTTTAGAAGATACATCTCTGCTTCGTTTAATCACTTTAGAGAAATCGACATTGTAATCTTTAATTTCAAAACCAAATTCTTCTGAATTTTTAATAAAATTCATTAATTCTGCATTTTTTAGTAGTGCTTTGGTAGGAATACAACCCCAATTTAAGCAAACTCCACCTAAATCTGCTTTTTCTATGCAAATAGTTTTTAAACCTAATTGTGAGGCTCTTATTGCTGCGACATATCCTCCCGGTCCAGCACCAATTACAGCTACATCAAACTCTAAATTACTCATTTTATAATTTCCAAATTATTATTTATAAATTATTACTTTATTCATTAGTATACAACTAATTGTATCGTAATTTATTGCAATAAAAATAAAGTTAAAAGGAAAATTTAAAATAAAATATAAAATGGGTTAAGCTCTCTGTGGCACTCTATAAACATTCTGACCGCTGCTTCCTTCCGGACCTGACGGAGTTGGGAGCGATATAGATGCACAGCACTTAACCCGACTACAAAATTACAACATTTTAATTAATCTACCAAATATTTTTAAATTTAATATTAAATCTTATTATAAAAGTAAAGACGCAATATATTGTGTCTCCATATAACAAAAAAAAATCCCGCCTAAGCGGGATTATAGTTTTTATAACTTCGGCATTTAGCCTTATTGTAAAAAGATGTAAAATTATAAATGTAAAATTAACACTTTTTTTACTAATATGCAAATTATTTACAAAAAAATTCTATACTGAACGATTCGGCTTTGCTGAGGATGAATTTGATATTGTTGAGACTCCTGCTAAATCTAATGACTCGTTTAATACTCCTCATTCGCATAGTGATTTTAAACAAGCAGAAGAATTTGACGACCAAATATTAATTGATAAACTTGCTTTGCATACTCTCGAGGGCAGCAATAATGTCTTCAATAATATTACCTCACAAATTACTAACTTTATCCAAAACGCAAAATCTTATGAAGAAGTAAAAAACAATATCCACAAACTTCTCCCAGAGCTCGATACAAAAGAACTCGAAGACAAACTATTAAGTGCAATGTTCCTCGCTAATACTATCGGCAAATTATCTGTTCAAGATGAAAACACAGAAGGAATAAGTAATGAATAAAAAGACTCAAATTGCTCTTCAGCTCACTTTTGATAAGCCACCAGAAGAAATTGTAAAGATATTGAGAAATAGAGATATTCAGATTTCTTCGCACTGGACTGAGCAATTAGAATTAATCGAAGAACGTGTTTTTACTGTCGCAAAATGTGCTTCTGCTGATGTATTAGAAATTATCAAAAAGAATATCGACACTGCAATAGAAAAAGGTTTGCCATTTGATAAATTCAAAAAGTCAGTCCAAATCCAACTTAATACATCAGGTTTTAAAAACACTCCAGAGTCTAAAGCGTGGAGATTAGATAATATCTTTCGTACTAATCTTCAATCTGCCTTTATGGAAGGTAGATGGCACGAGCAAAAAGCAGTTACCGATACTTTTCCATATTGGGAATTTGTAGCTGTCAATGATAATTCTACTACTGATGGATGTCGTTCTTTAAATGGAACTATACTAAAATCAAATGATCCATTCTGGAACTACAACTATCCTCCTCGACATTATCGCTGTCGCTCCAGAGTAAGGAGCATAAGTAAATACGAAATTGCTGATAAAAATATTATACCATCACCAAGCGATAAATTCACAGACGTAATGCCAGCAAAAGGATTCGCCACTAACCCCGGTGTATGGAAACCTGATTTGAATAAGTATAGTAAAGGAGTAAAAGATGAATTAGAAAAGGAACTTAAGAATAGAGAGGATGAGGTAAAGAGAAGAGAATTAGACTTACTTCCTGATTGCGACTGGATTGAAAAACCAAGCTTTACAAGTATTAGCAAAGCAATTGAATTTGCACAAGAAGTAAAGAAAAGTACAAAGAAAGAATGTTTAAAAAAACTTCCTAATCAAAAGAATTACAAGTCGTATGGTTTAATTAATAGCAAATACATTGCTGAGGAAAACAAAGCTATTAAACCGGAGATGATTGAACCAGCAGAGACTAAAGATAAAGCATCAGACAAAATAAAAAACAACATAATGGGCGAAAGCACTAAGCGATTAATCAAAACTCCATTCCAAACTGTAGAATTCGACGAGGGGAATGCTGTGCACATAGCAAAAGATAGGAAAATACGTAGAGAGAGATATAGTAACTTCTTTGTACCAACATTAGAAGAACCTGATGAAATGTGGATGACTAAATATGATGATGGGATAGAAAGAGTTACTTATATAAAATATTATAAAAATACCGATGGTACTAATCTTCAAGCAGTCGTTAGCCACAACGAAAGCAAAGTTAAAGAATATCTAATTACTATTATCCCCAAAAAGTACAAGAGTGTAAACAATAATAGAATTGGAGAATTATATTACGTAAAACGCCATCTTATTAAAGATGTTGATGTGAACGATAAGTTTAAAAATGATATAATAATCGAGGACTAGCTTGTACTTAAGGTAGGGTTGCTGAACCATAGTATAGCAGTTATGGTAGCTATTAATAGTGGCTTCCTTAGATATACCCCATAACGATTCTAAAGTCGCCCAGCGATGTCCCTACC
>CALLXS010000041.1 GCA_937875295.1 uncultured bacterium
CTTTCCCTACACGACGCTCTTCCGATCTATATTAATAAAATTGTCATTGATAACAATAAAGCAATAATAAAGACTATTACCGCAATACCTACATCTAATGGAATGATACCTAAGAGCATACCAGCGGCTGTATTTACTCCTTTTCCACCTTTAAATTTTAGAAAAACAGGCCATATGTGTCCTATTACTGCAGCAATACCAGCGAAAATTTTAACTAAAGTTGTATCTTCAAAATAAGTAAGAGATCCTAAATCAATTCCATCTTTTACTATCCAACCAGCTATAAGAACCGCAAATAGTCCTTTTAAAATGTCGATGATTTGAACTATGATTCCCCATTTTAGTCCCATTATTCTCAAAGCATTAGTAGATCCCATATTTCCACTACCTTTGTCTCTGATATCAAAGCCAAAGACCTTTTTGCTAATAATTACCGCAGTAGGGATTGAGCCTAATAAATAACCAAGAATAATAGCTATAATAACTTTTATAATTGTATAGTCCATAATATACTATATTTCTTAATTTAATAATATAGATGTAACGTAAAAATATTAATAATTATTTTAAACTATTAAATAAATAATAGAAAAAAATTAAAACTCAATATTTATAGAAATATGATGTGATAATTTCTGGTATGAAATATAATCTGAACCTAGAGAATATTCAAAGCTTATTGGAATACTAATAGTATTAATAAATGGTTTAATAGCAACTCCAGCTCCCCAAGTATTTAGAGGTAATATTTTTGCTTCGCCATTATTATTACCAAAAATTTCCATTCCAGCTCTAAATGCAATTATACTATGAGGAGAAAATTCAGTTCCTATCAAAATAGATGGATATTTAGTGTATTGATAATAATGTACATCTAAATCAAATGCAATATATCTATTTGTATGATAATTTAATACTTCTTTTTCACCAGTAATTGTATTTCTTGTACCTTCTGAATAAGAATTATCAAATGGAATTTCAAAACCAATTCCGGCACGTATAGAATATGGTATTTTAGACTGTTCTTTAATTCCATCGTCATATGAAGCATTACTAAAAATATTTTGTAATGTTAGACCAAATGTAAATAGATTCATTATGTTAAATTTTGAACCAATATCTACAGCGTAGCCATTCATTGATCCGGAAATACCGTATAATGAATTTGAGATATATTTAAAAGTAGCTCCTAAAGAGGCAAACTCTAAATTATATGCACCGCTTACTGAAAGAGCATAATCAGTGGAACTGATATTTTTAATCGCTACACCTCTCTGATCTCTCATAGTAAAATCACCAGAGCCATATATATTTATTCCTGCACCTATTGAGTAATTGTCGTTAAGTTTTTGACCATAAAATAGGGTATTATGACTTCTTCCAATATCTAGTAATGAGTACATACCATTAAAAGTTGGTGAGAAATTTAAATCTGATAGCCCAGCAGGATTATAAAAAACAGATAATGGATCATTTGAAATAGCAGTAAATGCACCTGACATACCAATAGCTCGAGCACCCACATTCCTTAATAAATATGAATTAGAATATCCACCCCCGTTTGATTGGGAGAAAAGGCTAATATTAGACACTAGTACTAATATTACAATGCATTTATTTATTAATTTGAAGTAATAGATGTTATTTTTCATACCTATTTAGATTTTATAAACTTTAGATCGATTTTGAGCTTTTCACCCTGAATCCGTAGGATATATGCACCTCTGCTAAGCAAATTTGACTTATTTATCAAATGATTATCTTCTAAATTAGTATATTTGCCATCGAAATCATCAATTACAGATTTCCCGAGCATATTCCAAACCGAAATTTTAATATTTTGCTCTTTATTTTTGAGCTTTAAGTTAATTAAAATGTCGCCGTTGGAGTTCTCCCACAATTTCAAAGTGTAATCAGCTGTATCAACATCGACAAAAGTCTGTTTTACATTATTTTTATTTACAGTTATATTTTTATCAAAATTTGTGCCATCTGCTAAAAATAATGCTTTATCTAAATGATTATTATGAAAATATGATTGATTTGATTGATTAAAGTGATAAATATTATTAATAAGTGAATTATTAGAATAAACATTGAATGCACCAATAATTATTGAAATTACTATGAAATATACAATATTTATTTTATTTTTCATCATAGAAATGATTATTGAAAGTTATATTAATAATATTAATTGAAAGACCTTATAATTGATACGTAGCAAAAGCTATATTGTTTTATTAATTATTCATTTTTATTGATTTTTTCAGCAAGTTTTTCAATTTCCGATTTATTGTTTTCTAATTTGTTTATTTTCTTTTTAGCATTGATTGTATTAGAGTTGATTCCTTTTAGATTCTCTGAATCTGTATTTTCGTTGATATTACTAATTTTTTCAGATTTTAAGTCTTGCTGTTTTTTTTGTAAAGAAAGGGCTAAATCTAAATTAGGATTTTTCTTATACTTATTTTTTTCATTTTCTAATTTAGATTCAATGATTTGCTTATTTTTATTTTTTTCTAATATATTATCAAGTAATTTTAATATTTCTTGTTGATTTTCTTTATAGTTCTTTTTAATTGGTGTAGGAGATTTTGTCGAGTTTTCATTTTGCTTAATTTTAGTGCTATTTTTCAAATATTTTTGGAGAGCAGGATGAATTGGTTTTTCATTAGTAATATTATTTTGAAGTAATGATTCATCGATTTCGTTATAATTATTATTTTTTATTTTGTTTGGATATTCACTTTTATTAGAATAAGGATACTTATTTGTAGTTGTATTTTTACTTTGACTTGCTTTTAAATTTTTGGCTTGAAGTATATTTAATTGATTTTTTCTCCATTTCAAGAAAGTAGTAAATAGCATAAGAGTTAAGATGGCAATTGCAAAAATCACATACATTAATACTTTGTTATCAAAAAAGCTAGATTCTTTTTTAGCATTTAATGTAACAGAAGTATTTGAATTTTGTATTTTAGAAGTATCAATTTTTGTATCAGTTGTTGCAGAATCATTTGAATGATTTTCGATTGTAGCTAAATAGGAGAGAGAGTCATAGTTAGATGAGTCATTTAAGGAAATATTACTAATCTCAATTGAATTATACTGATTTGTCCCAGTAATTTCAGAAAATTTATTTAAATAAAAATCATTTTGCTTTGAATTAGATTCATTTTTATATATCTGAGCTAATGCGGAATAAATATCAGTTATGTTGGAATTAGAATTTGAAGCAATAAGTAAATTCTCTTTTGCAGATTTAATATCACCAGATTTTAATTGTAATAGACCTAAAATTGCAGCTGCATTAGGATAATCTTGTAAATTAATTTGTTTTAATTCATTATATGCGATGCTATAAATATTGTCTTCTAATGCAAGTAAAGCATTTCTATAATGTTCTTCATTCGAATTTAATTTATTCCAATCGAACACTTCTAAAAAAATTGAATTAGACATTTCCATTTTTAGAACTGTATAACCGCGAGCTTCTTTAAGATTTATAATTAATGAATTGTTTGCTTTGTTTACATTAACTTCCTTTATAATACCTCCAGAAGTAATATTAGCTAATTGAGGAGCAATTGAAGCATTTTTAACAATAAATTCAATTTGTTTTTTATCATCGCTAAGTTTAGTTGAATAGTCAATTTTATTACTCTTAAAATAAATTGTAACTCTATTTAAAGGATTAATTTTTGTAGACTGAATTAAATTTTGTGAGTGAACAAAATTAGTAACTATAAATAGCAGGATAAAAATTAGAGATAGTGTGTTTCTTATCATTTTTATATTGTTAAATGAAATATATTATTGATTGAAAATTAATTTAAATGTGGTTCCATTATTAAAATTGCTTTCAATATCAATTTGAGCATCGAATTCATTTATAAGAGAAATAATTTTAACAATTTCTACACTAATATCAGAAAATGAATTTTTAATATTATCTAAGTTTTCAAAATATATGCAATTTACATCGATAAATATAGCAATTTCTTGAATAAATTTATTGTGATTTATTTTAATATTTATCAATGAATTATTAACTTCTTTATTTTTATCTAAATTAATAATTTTTAATATAATCGAAGCAAAAGTACAAAAATTCCCTTTTATCTCTATATCTTCATTAAGGAAATTAATTGTAAGATTTAGATTATTATCGCTTAAGAAATGATTATTAATGATTAAAATATCATTTAAAATTTCATTGATTTTGAATTTATTAGAAAAATTATTTTGGTATTTGTTGTATAGCGAATTAAGTGTTTTTATATTATTAATATGGAAATTATTAAGATCTTCTCTTGAATTAGAATCACCAATTTTATTTTTAATTAAATTATTATTTGCAAGAATAATTTGATTTGAATTAAAAATATTATTCACAATTAGATGGAGAATATCATTAGAATTATCTTGATTAATTATTTTAACATTGATAGAATTAATAAAATGAAATAAGAAAAATGTAAAAATTCTTGAAAGAACTTTCATTTCTTCATTTTTAGCAAGCAAATCATCTTGCGTAGCATTAGTAATTGAAATAGAAAATCCAATGATTTTTAAATTATATTCCAAAGGAACTATTAAAAAATTATATTTACTATCAAAATTTGATATGTTGTTTAAATTTGGAATTAAAGATATATTATGAGTATTTTTTACGAAATCAAATATACCTCCCTCTTCTAACTGTTCGATATTATTTGTAATTTCGTTTGATTGATTATTTTCAATTATATCAGTCAAAATATCATTATTTTTATATAAATATATTGAACTTTCAGTAAATTGGATACCATTTAATACAAAGTCGACAAAAGCTAATAAATAATCATGTAAATTATTGATTAGAAGCATTTTTTCTACTAATTCATAATAAATTTTACAATTATTAAAAGTAAAATTATGATTAATATTTGTAATTTTATCGGACATATTTTTTATTTTAATATACGGTAATTTCTATATAAAGTATCTAATTTAATAAAAATTATTCAAAAATAAGATATTTATTTAAAATTAAAATGATTTAATTTAAATATTATAAAATAAATTACCAAAATAAACTTTAATCATAATAGAATAATTTAAAAATGAAATTAATTTTAAAAGATAAATGGAATGAAATATGAAAAGTAAGATAATTCTAAGTGCGTTAATATTATTGATTTTTACAAATATCACTAAAATAAATGCCCAATGGTATGTGATGGAAACTCGCGCTGATTCTCTCGTTCAATTAGGGATAAATGATATTTATAATGTGGATTTTGCTTCTTGTGAAAAGATATATAAGCAAATCCAAAGAGAATATCCAGGAAACCTCGCAGGACTATTTCTTGAAGCTACTAGCGACTGGTGGAAATTACAATTGAATTCAACTACTCGCCAATATGATAGACAATTTATGAATAGCATTAATAAAGTGATTAATAAATCTCAATCTGTAATAGACACATCTAAATTTGATTTAGGAGCTATTTTCTTTAAAGCTGCCGCCATTGGTTATAGAGCAAGATATTACTCTATAAGAGAACAGTGGGTAAATGCTGCAATGGATGGGCATACAGCATATAAATTAATGATAGAGGGGTTAAAATTAGCTCCAAACAATAGAGATATGCTCTTTGGTGTGGGATATTATAATTATTTCTCTCAAGTCTTGCCTGAACAGATGCCTATTATTAAACCTCTAATATCTTTTATTCCAATGGGAAATAAAAAAGTTGGAATAAAGCAAATAAAAGCCTCATCTGAAAGCGCAAGATATGCTGCGGTTGAAGCAGAGATTGTACTATTACAAATTTATTATCAATTCGAAAAAGATTATGATAACGCAATTGAAATTGCAAGAAGTTTGCACAAAAAGTATCCAAATAATCCATACTTTTATAAATATTTAGGAAGATTAACTTATATTTTATCCTATTTCAATGAATCAGAAAAAATATGGTATGATTTGCTTAAAAAAGGTAGCAAAAGGACTTATGGTTATGATGACTTATTAGCTCGAGAAGCGATGTACTATTATGGTGACATTTTATTGAACAAAGGTCAATATGACAGAGCTTTAAAATATTTGACTTCAAGCAGTAAAATGTCAAATAAGGTAGATGATGAATCTTCAGGATTTGTAACTTTATCAAATTTAAAAATTGGAATGATTTATGATAAGAAAAATAATAGAAAAAAAGCTTTAGAATATTATAATAAAGTAGAATCTGCAAAGGATTATTTAGGTTCTAAAAGTAAAGCAAGACAATATATCCAAAATCCATATAGATAATGATTAAAAAACATATATTTAATATCTTTATTCTTTTATTATTAAGCATCACACCTTCTTTTGCTATAAATGATTTTGTAGTAAAATTAGGAATTGATGTTTTATATGAAAGCAATTTTGAAATAATTAAAAATAAAAATGTAGCTCTTTTAGCAAACTTATCAAGTAGAACTCGATTCGGCGAACAAACTGCTGAAATAATGGCTAAAAGTAATCGCTTTAAATTAGTGAAGATTTTTACTCCTGAGCATGGCTATTATTCGATTATCCCTGCTGGAAAAGCTGTCAATGATAATGTTATTTTCGGAATTAATGCTATTTCGCTTTATGGCAAAGATAGGAAACCTTCACCGGAATTGCTTAAAAATGTAGATATTATTGTTGTAGATATACAAGATGTTGGAATACGGTCTTATACATATATTAGCACGGTTTATAATGTACTTGAAGCAGCAGCAGAGAATAATATTAAAGTGATTATTTGCGATAGACCAAATCCTTTAAGCGGAAATCTTGTAGATGGTAATGTCTTAAAATTAAATAATAAGAGTTTTATTGGCATAGCACCTATACCTTATATTCATGGATGTACAGTGGGAGAATTAGCAAACATTTTTGTAAATGAAAAGTATATTAATTCTGCAAATAAATTAGATTTTCAAATCATTAAAATGGAGAATTGGGATAGAGATTTCACTTGGGAACAAACTGGACTCACTTGGTATCCGACTTCTCCAAATATTCCTACTGTAAATGCAATTAGAGGAGCTGCTTTATTAGGTGTGTTCGGGGAATTACGAATATTTAATATTGGAATAGGTACTTCATTACCATTTCAATATTTGTTTTTTACAAATCCAAATATTAAAATCAATGAAAAAATTTTTGATTTAGACGAAAACGGAATTATAATAACTAAGCTATATAATAGTTCTATCAATAATTTGCCCGGTATCTTGCTTAATTTTGATGCTGAATATTCTCCTAGATTATATACATTTGGATTCAAAATATTAGGAATGTTGCTCGAACAAAAACCAAATTTCATTGCAATTACTAAATTAGAAGATAGGGATAAAGAAATGTTTATTAAAGCTGTCGGAAATAGCGAAATATTCGATGAAATAACAAATTTCAGAAGCACAGATCTACTATTAGAAAAAGTAAATGAAGGGTTAGTACAATTTCTTAACATGAGATTAAGATATTTATTATATTAAAAAGTAAGAAAGGAAATTCATGTGGTTGGCATAGGAAATGATTTGCATAGATTAGAAGAAAATAATCCATTGATTATCGGAGGTATCGAAATTGAATCTGATTTGGGTTGTGTAGCACATAGCGATGGAGATGTATTAATTCATTCTTTAATTGATGCTATATTGGGGGCTTCAGGAATGGGCGATATTGGTGAATGGTTTCCAGATAATGACCCAAAATATAAAGGTTGTAATAGTTGCGATTTACTAATTGAAGTTTTAAAAGAGATTGATAAGAAGAATTTTAAAATTCAAAACATTGATGCAATAATAATTCTTCAGAAACCTAAGCTATCAAAATATAAAAATTCAATTAAGGAAAATATCGCTGATTTATGCAAAATACCGTATGAGAAAGTGAATATAAAAGCTAAAACTGGAGAAAACATTGGTATTATTGGAGATTCCCTTGCAATTGAAGCACTTTGTATAGTTGAAATTAAGTAAATTATAATTTGATAAATGAGATTATTTAAATATATATTAATCATTATTTTTTCCTTAAACGGTCAAATGATCGCCGAGGATGTTTATCAAAATACATATTTAATTTCTGAAAAATATCCTATCGGGATATTTGGAAGTATAAACGACAATTTATATTCTATTACTAATACTTTAGGTTCAAATACTAATTACCTTGTAATTGAGAATAAAATAAAAGGTAGTAAAATCCAAATAAAATTAAAAGGTGATGTATTAGCAAAAACAATTATTGACAATAATATATTTTTATTTTCTAATCTAAATGATTCTCTTTTAATCAATACTTTTGATTCTTTAGGTAATGTAATCAAATCTTATATTTATAATTTAAATAATATTGATAAAAATGAGTTTGTTCTTTGTGATTATGATTCTACTTCATTTCTTTTCACTATAAATGAAGTATTATACTATTTTAACAGAAATACAGGTGATTTTAATTTACTTTCTGAATCGATTTTATCAGCAAAATTGATGAAATCTGATATTTATTATATAAAGAATAATCAAAACGGAGCTGGTTTATTTAGATATAGGAAAAAGAAGGAAGAAATAATAAATTCCAAAATTAATTTATTAAACAGTCCTAAAATGCTAATTTCTGACAAAAGCATATATATTATTTCAGGGATTAAATTTGATAATACTAGCGAAATTATTGAAATTAATATCCAAAACGGTCAAATCAAAAATAATTGGATAGATGCAAATATTGATAATTTATATGTCGTAAAAAATAAATTTGATATTGTTTTTATAAAAAATGATAATAAAACATTATCAATTGTTGAATATAATATTATTGATAATAAAATTTTGAAAGAATTACCAATAAATGATAATTCAAGTTTAATTAAATTTGCTAATGGAAAATTCGCAAATTATGCAATTTTCAACAATATGATCCTCTCATTTGATTCTGATTATAATATTTTATCTAAGGATTATATTCAAATAACTAATGATTTGGAAAATATTGATTTTTTATTAGAATATAATAATTCTTTGATATTGTCTAACTCTAATAAATGTATCTTTTTGTCATTACACAAAAATAAATATTGGAGATTACAGAATATTTATGAAAATTTCGGTAAATATCTGATACCAATTATTTTATTTTTATTATTGGTTTTTCTTTTTCGTATTTTTATGCAACAAAAGCGATTATTAAATATTTTCATCAACGAAAATACCGGAGGAGCTACAATCATACTCGATAAAAATGGGAGAATTGGAAAATTAAACAAAAATGCAATGCAACTTCTTGAAATAGATGCAAATTTTAGCAAAAGAAAAAAATATTCTTATTATTTAGTTGATGAATTCACATATCAATTGAAATTATTTATTGACAAATCTTATACTTTTAAAGAAAGTTTTTCACAAAAATTAAATTTTAGCGAAGGGAATATTAATCAAGAGTGGATTTTCTCGAGCATTCCATTAAATAAAATTATGGGTAAATTCGACGGATTATTAATAAAAGGAGTTAATATTACTGAAGAATTAGAGAAAAATAGATTATATAATTGGTCACAGCTAGCTCACGATATGCAAACAAACTTGACTACTATTCGATTAAATACAGAACAGATTAAATCTAATACTAAAAGTGAGGAAGAACGCACTAGCAAAATTTTAAATCAAGTAAATATTTTAATTCAAAGAGTACGCGACATTGTAACCGTTGGCAGAACGAACGAATTAAATCTATTAGAATATGATTCTGCAGAAATTTGCAAAGAAGTTATGAATGAGTTTGATAAAACTACATTTCCTGATGTTGTTTTTAAATTAGAAGTTAGTAGCTTCAAAATGAAATGTGATAAACCAAAGATGATTAGAGCAATTAGAAATGCAATTGAAAATGGTATAAAATCAATGAAAGATAATAAAGGTGAAATAATATTAAGTAATTCGTTAGATGCAAAATATTATTACTTTATTATTAAAGACTCCGGAATAGGAATGGATAGAGAAGTTCAGAAAAAGATGCTTACTCCATATTTCACAACAGGAAGCAAATCTGGAGGATTTGGAATTGGTACTATGATAATGCAGCACGTAGTGGAATTGCACGGAGGCGAGCTACAAATTAATTCAGAACAAAATATTGGCACTGAAATTAAATTTGCGATTCCAAATATCTACAAACCAAGAAAAGGAGCAAAAACAATAACTCGTAGGAAGATTACTTAATGGAAGAAAAAGGGAAAATATTATCAATTGATTATGGTTTAAAACGAATTGGAGTCGCTGTATCTGATGAATATAGAATTATTGCTAAACCTCTTATAACAATTATTAATTCAACGAATTCACATAATGAAATTATAAAATTAATTGAAGAATTAAAGGTGAATTTGGTTTTAATTGGTATTCCTTATCGAAATGATAATAAAAATGATAATCTGATTAAAAATATCAAAGAATTTGCAAATCAAATTCAGACTGCCACAAATATAGAAATTAAGTTTGTTGATGAATTTATGACTTCAAAAAAAGCAGTTGAAATTATGGTAACTAATAAAAAGAAAAAAAGTATTCGCAGACAAAAAACAGAAGTAGATAAAGTTGCAGCAGCTGTAATTTTGCAAGAATATTTAGAAAACAATTAATTAAAAATGAAAGCAATAAAATGAAAATAAAAATAATTATAATTATGATAATTGTTAATTGTGCTATTTTAATTTCTCAAGAGTCGAATAATTATAAATATAAAAAAAGTAGAATATATCATAGCATAATAATTCAACCTATTGAATATAGCTTGAAAGGTGCCAGCGATTCAATTATGGTAAATTTTCTTTTTCGAATTCATCATGATGAGTTACTTTTTATAAATGAAAATAATACACCAAAGGCAAAATTAAATTATAGTATAGCTCTTCGAAATGATGAAAACATAATTATCAAGAGATATACTTATAATGATACTTTATATTCTTCTAATTCTAACACAGTAAATAATAACTTGTATTACTTTAAAAATATTAATCTTTTGATTAGTAATAAAAATTATAAATATGAAGTTGAAATTGATCAAAAAGAACGTAGCAATTTATATAACAAAAAGGGCATAATTGAAGAGTTTGATGGCTATAGAAAAAATAATGGAATAGGTAATTTAATTTATACTTATACCTATAATGACAAATTATTTGCAAGTGTGCTTGATTCATCATTTGATTTTAGAACAGAAGGATTAAGTTTTTATATTCCTATTTATAATCCAGCAAGCAAACAATATAAATTTAACATTACGTCAATTCCACCTACAAAAAATATAGGTTTCAATATTAATCAACAGACAAATATTACTGATGAAGCAAGTTTAATTGATGAAATATTATCATTGAATAATCTTGGTAATAATGAAATTCAATTGATTAAAAATAATGATTCACCTATTAATTATTTGAAAATTGATTTAAAAAATTATAATTTATATCCGGGGAATTATATTCTTAGAATTGATAATAAAAGCTATAAATTTTCTATTGAATATTTAGAACAACCATCTTCATTAAAAAATATCGATTTTGCAATAAAAGCATTAAATTTAATTCTTAATTCAGAAGAAGAAAAAAAACTACAGGATACTGAAGATAAGTATAAATTTATTTTTAATTATTTTAAACCTCTTGATACTAGCCCTAAAACATTATATAATGAAGCTATGAATGAGTATTTTCGAAGAGTCGATTATGCTTATATAAATTATAGTGATTTTAACGAAAAAAATGGTTTTCTTACTCCTCGAGGTAGAATTTATATTCTTTATGGATTACCTGAAGATGTAGAATTAGAAAACAATCCTAATTACTCTATAGAACGGTGGATTTATAGCAAAATAAACAAAGAATTTGAATTTGAAATCAAGAATGGTTTATATAGATTATTAAAATAAATAATTTTAGATTTTAATAACTTATTATTTTTTTACTCGTTCATTTATATAATAACAATTATCAATTATATAACTAATTATGATTATGAACGTGAAATATCTTAAAATAGGGGTTATTATTTCATTATTTTTGGCTTTTCCAATTTTTGCTCAATTAAACTCAACATTTCCTAACATAAAATTACTTGATGTTAATGAAAAATCAGCTTATACGCCAAATATTGGAGAAAAAGTATTATTGATATACTATGTCGATCCAGATGTATATGAAATTTATACACCTATAGCAAATGAAGTTAAAAAAAAGAAATATCAATCAAAAGATTTTCAAAACATAGCAATAATGAATCTAAAAGACACTTGGGTACCTAATTTTTTGATTATGTCTGAATTAAAGAAAAGCCAAAAAAAAGATCCGGTGTCAAAAATTTTGATTGATAAAAATTATTCTTTCGCTAAAGCTTTAAATATCTCTATTCCTGATGATTCAATTGAAATTATAGTTGTTGGGAAAGATTCAAAAATTAAATTTATCAATTTTATAAAATCAGAAAAGGATGCTAAATCTATTTCAAACAAAATAATTGAAGCTATAGATTCAGCATTAAAATAAAGATATTAAACATATTTTTCCCTTAAATTTAATTATTAAATTTAAGGGAAATTTATTATGCAATTTTATATTATTCGTTATCTAGTACATCGTTCATCCATTGTAGATAACTTTCGTTTCCTTCAATAATTTTAGTGCTAATAATTTCAGGAACATCATATTGATGTAATTCGTAAATTCTATTTTCGATAAGTTGGAATTTATCATTTCTAGTTTTTATCATAATTAGATATTCATTCGATGTAGTTATATTATCTTTATAAACATACATTGAACTTACATTTGGAATAATACTACAGCATGCTGCTAAACGTTCAGTCAGCAAAATCTTAGAAATATGATTAGCATTTTCAAATGTATTAGTTGAAACATAAATAATACAAAATTCTTTTAAATTATCCATTTTTTTTTTAATATTGTGTTCTTAAAATTTTTAATATAAACGAATATCTAACTAACTAAATTTTAAAATGATTGAATTATTAATTTTTCATTTACATATAATCGGTGCATTATATGCTTTTACTAAGAATTGGCGAGAAGATAATTTGAAAAATGGAATAATGTCTATTTTGATAATCGGACTAGTATTCACCATAGGTTGGGCTCTAACTGGTCCAATTGCAAGAATAATAATGCCTACTTCTTGGGAATCAATGTATTTCAATAGAGATACTTTATCATTGATTTTGCTGTTAATTCCTGAAATATTTTTCTTTTATCATTTCTTTATAAAAGATAATGTAGAAAAAACAGAGGTTGATAATCAAATATAAAAATTCATAAAAATATCTGTTTACAAACTTTTGAAAGTCAATTTTTTATGAAAAAAATTATTTCTTCAATTTATAATGTTTTTGTAAATAAAAAAAATTCTAATTATGATGAAGGAACTTCAGAGATTTTCTATGTGAAATCAAAAGTAATTAGTATAGGCAATATTTGTGCAGGAGGTACTGGAAAAACTCCCCTAACGGAAACTATTGCTAAATATTTATTAGAGAAAGAAAAAATTGTAACTATTGCTGCAAAAGGCTATAAAGGTGATTTTAAAAGTGATTTATTAGTGCGAGACTATAAAAATTTATATTCATCTGTGGATGAATGTGGCGATGAAATGTTTATGCTTGCTCAAAACATTAATATTCCTATAGTTGTGAATTCTGATAAATATAAGGCAGCTCAGTATTTAGATGCTAAATTTTCACCTAATTTTATTATTCTTGATGATGGTTTTCAGCATAGAAAATTACACAGAGATTTAGATATTATTATTTTGGATAAAGATAGTATTTATAATCCTTTTATATTACCACAAGGACTATTAAGAGAGCCAATAGAAAATATTGATAGAGCTGATGTAATTTGTGTAACAGAAGATTTATTAAGTGATGAAAATTTTAATCAAATAATCAAACGATATACTACTAAAAATCAATTAATCGTAGGGCTTAAGACTATTATTATTGGAATTTATAATACTAAAAAAGAAAAGATTTCGATAAATCAACCTGTAATGCTGTTATCAGGTATAGGCATTAATAGTAAGTTTCATAAAAGTTGTAAAGACTATGGACTTACAATAAAGGGTATTATGGAGTATAAAGACCATTATA
The DNA here is from genome assembly GCA_937875295.1 of uncultured bacterium. GTDB lineage: Bacteria > Bacteroidota > Ignavibacteria > Kapaibacteriales > UBA2268 > CALLXS01. The sequence continues at coordinate 14,189 of CALLXS010000041.1, forward strand.
AATATACTTTAAATGAAATCAAAAGCATAGCTAAAATTGCCGTTGAAGATAATATTTATAATATTATTACTACTGAAAAAGATTATGTGAAATTATTACCTTTTATTAATGTTTTTATTCAAAATAATATAAAACTATATTATTTGAGAATTGAAACTGAAATTACTTACAATAAAGAAAAGTTATTTGATAAAATTATGAAGCTACAAAATGACCGAGATAATTAAAAATACAAGGAAAGTAATTGTTCAAATATTAAGCAACGAAGAATTAAAATTCGCTGATGAGTTAATCAATGAATTGGAGGGGATACCAATTAATGAAAAAATTGTACAATTAGCTTTCTGTATTGCAATTAAAAATTATTCTCAAGAAAAAAAAGATTTTATTATAAATCATTTTGGAATTGACATTAACAATAATTTAGAATTATTATATAGAATTGCAAATATATCAGTTCCAAATAATGAGAAAAAAATACAATCTCTTAGAGAAGTTTTTATTGAATTGTCAGGTGAATTGATAATAATAATTTTAAAACTATATGAGAGACTTGTTTTCCTTAAGACTTTATTTTCAAATAATGATAAAAATGAAAAATTTACTCCTGAATTAATTCAATTATCTAATGAATGTCTTAACTTATATTCTCCTATAGCACATCGATTAGGAATTAGGAAAATTTATAATCAAATGGAAAATATTGCTTTCCAAGTTTTATACCCAACACCTTTTAAAAAAATACACAATTTGATTGAAAAAAACAGAATTATTTATAATGAAAAGTTATTAAATACTAGAAAAATATTGTTAGAGCAAATGTCAGAAAGTAAGATCAATTGTGATATTCAATATAGAGTAAAGCAACCTTATAGTATTTATAAGAAGATTGTAAAACAAAATTCTGATATTAGTAAAGTATACGATTTATTAGCTCTAAGAATCATTACAGATAAAGTAGAAAATTGTTATTTAGCTCTTGGTATTGTTCATAGAAATTGGATCCCAATAGAGGAAAGATTTAAAGATTGGGTTACATTCCCTAAACCTAATGGATATAGATCTATCCAAACTACTGTGTTTTCAACGACAGGAGATAAATTTGAGATACAAATAAGAACTAAAGAAATGCATCAAGAAGCTGAATATGGAAGCGCAGCTCATTGGGCTTATAAAGAAAAAGTAAATACTGATGCAAAGTGGATTAATAAATTAAAAGAATTTTTAGAAAATGATGAATATTTTAATAACCCTCAAGCACTTGAAGATATAATTCAAAACGAATCTAAGAAAAAATATATACATATTCTTACTCCTAAAGGGGAGATTAAATCAATTTTAGAAGGAGCTACAATTTTAGATTTCGCAGGTACTATTCATACTGAAGTATTATATAAATGCACTGGAGGAAGAGTAAACGGGAAATTTGTAAAATTAAAAACAGAGTTAAAAACTGGTGATGTAGTTGAAATTATTACTAATAAAAATTCAAAACCATCGAGAGACTGGTTAAAAATTATAAAATCACCAACCACTCGCACTAAAGTCATTCAATGGCTAAAGAAAAATGAATCTACTCAGCTTATGGCTGATGGAAAAAGAGCTTTTGAGAGATTTAAGAAAGATAATAGGAAGAAAATTAATGATTTTGATGATGAAGCTAGCTTTAAAGAGAATTTATCTAAAATTGGTTATAAAAATACTGATGATTTTTACTCTGCTATTGGAACAAACTCTCTAAAATTAAATTTAACTTTATTGAGGAAACTTTACCCTAAGGCTTTTGTTAAAAAGAAAGATATTTCTCATAAAGAAAGAACGTTAAATAAAATTGAAGAAATTAGAGTAACAATAGAAGGGTTGAAAAATATACAAACTTCTTTAGCTAAATGTTGTAATCCAAAAGAAGGTGATATTATAATCGCTTATGTGTCAAGAAGTGGAATAAAAATTCATAGTATAGATTGTCAATATGTAACTGAATGTACAGACAAAGCTAAATTAAAAACTGCAAGTTGGGATTAATAAAATCACAAAAGAATGAAATTATAAATTTTCATCCGATTTATCAAACTTTACAGAAACTACTTTCGAAACTCCATCTTCCTGCATTGTTACTCCATAAAGAGTATCTGCAGCTGTCATTGTGCTTTTGTTATGTGTAACAATTAAAAATTGAGTATCATTACTAAATTGCTTTAGCATACCTAAAAATCTATCTATATTTTTATCATCTAACGGTGCATCGACTTCATCTAAAATGCAGAAAGGACTTGGTTTTACTAAATAAATTCCAAAGAGGAGAGCTATAGCAGTAAGCGTTTTTTCTCCTTGAGATAATAAATCAATTGAATGAGGTTTTTTCCCAGGAGGTCTGGCAATTATTTCAATATCACTTTCAAGCAAATTATCACCTTTTAATTCAAGATGAGAATCAGCTTCAGCAGAGAATAATTTTTTAAATAGCATTTGGAAATTTTCGTTAACTTGATCAAAAGTATCTTGAAATTTCTTTTCAGCAGTAGTATTTATTTCATTTATTGTTTCTTTTAGAATCTTTTCAGATTCATTTAAATCATTAAGTTGTTTATTATAGAACTTTTGCTTATCAGATTCTTCTTCAAATTGTTGTAAAGCAAGAAAATTTACGCTTCCTAATTGATTTAATTTTTCTCTAATATCTTTTAGTTCAGCTTTAGCTTCTGAGATTGAAGGGAGTTCTATTTCAGAATTGAAATATTTTTCCAGATCAAAATTATTTATATTAAAGTCATTTTCGGTATCAATATTTAATATATCAATAGCACGATTTGTCAAATTTTTGATATTTGTTATGACTTCGCTATATTTAATATCTAGCTTATGAATAGTTTCAGATGTTTTTTCAATAAATTGTCTTTTTATATTAATTTCATTCTTAAATTGTGTAGCTTCGTCGTTTAATCCATTTTTCTCACTTACGAAATCAATTAATTTATTTTCTAAAGTTATTTTTTCTTCATTCTTAATTTTTATATCATTTTCAAAATTTAAAATACTAGATTTCAGAGAATTTATATTGTTATTTATATCAATTCGTTCTTGTTCATAAGCAGAAATTTTATTATTAATATTTATATTTTCAATTTTATTTCTATTTTTTTCTTCTTTAGTTGAATTTACTTTTGCTTCAAACTTAATTTTATCTAATTCTGCTTGATAATACTTGTTTTCATCAGTTTTAAGTATCAATTCTTTTGCTTCGAAATCATTTTTAAAATCATTTAATTTAGATTGATTTTGCTTATTTTCAGCTTCATAATTGAGAAGTAAATTATTTAATTCATTTAATTCTAATTCAAGTTCATTCTGCTCTTGTGTGTATCTTATTGAATTGTTTTGATATGCTTCAATATTATGCTTAATAGCATCTTTTTTATTTTTATTTTGATTAATTAAATTTGTGATTTCTTGTATTTTCTTTTCATAAGATTTTATTTCATTGCTTATTTTGAAAATATCAATATTATTATATTTTTGAGTTATTTCATTTAATTGGATATTTTTCTTGCTAATTTCTTCATTTATTAATGAGATTTCTTTTTTTAATTTTTTGATTCTATCATTTTTACCTACTATTTGACCTTCGTTATTTAAAATTCCGCCAGCTTTTAATAAACCATATTTGCTTAAAATTTCTCCTGATAATGTAACTGCTTTAGAAGCCAGATCATTTTCAATAGCATATTTTGCAGTATCTAAATTTTCGACAATAATAGAATCACTTAAATAATTACTTAAGAAATATTTAATATTATCTTCTGCTTCGATTAATTCAATTGCAAATCCAAATATTCCATTTTGCTCAGGTAATTTTTTTAAATTTGATTTAATATTATTGTTTTTATTAATTATAAAAGTAGATTTTCCTTTTTTAGATTTTCGTAGATTTTCTATAGCTTGGTTAGTATCATTAATATCATCAACTAAAAAGGCATTTTTAAATTCACCGATTATTGATTCTATAGCAATTCGGTATTTCTCATCTGTAGAAACTGATTCAATTAATATATTTTTATCATAATTTAGATTCCAATTTTTATTCTCCATTAAGTAATTCGTATTTTCATCTTTATCACTTAAACTGTTTAAATAGGCGAGAGAGGCATTTTTAGAACTAATATTATTTTGGAATTCAGTAAGATGTAGCTTTAAATCATCAAGCGAATGTTTTAAGTCATCTTTTATTTTTTGAGAATTAGTGAGTTCATTTTGCTTAATTTTTAAAATATCGCTATTCTCATCTAAGGATTTAGTATTATTATCAATATTTTTATCTATAATTACTATTTCTTTATTTAGATTATCAATATCGTTATTCACATTTGCGATAGTTTTAGCAAAATTAGTTTTTTTATTAATATTTTTTTCGATATTGATTTTAGTATTAGCAATATTATTTTTAAGAGTATATAATGAATTATTAATTAATTGAATTTTATCTTTTATTTCATCATAGTTTGCTTTGCTAATTTTCTTTTTCTGATTTAATGAATTTAAATTCTCTAAAATACTTTTGTTTTCATTCTCTGAGTTATTAAGTAAATTGTCTAATTCAATATCACGTTCTTTTAAAATTTCTAATTTTAATTTATATTCTTCATTGTATTCGCTAATTTTAGATAGATTATTTATAAGTGAATTTAATTTTTCTTTAGAAACTGCATATTCTTGAGTCATATTCGAGATAATAGAATTAATATTAATTTCTTTATCTTTAACTTTTTGAATTTCTATATTGTTAGCATCAATTCTCTTTAATAAGCTTTCATAATCTATCTGAAGTAACTCTAATTGTTCGTTATGTTCAGATTTCTCAATATTTTTATTCTTTAATTCTTCCTCGAATTGATTTTTTTCATTTTGAAAAATATTATAATCATTGACAATAATCGCAGATTCTAATTCTTTATGGCGTTCCATTAATTTGTTATAGCGTTTTGTTTTTGATGCTTGTCGCATTAAGGAATTTACATTCTTTTCGATGACAAGCACTAAATCATTAATTCTATGCAAATCAAGTTGAATATTTTGCAGTTTGCGAGTTGCTTCTTTTCTCCTTTGTTTGTATTTATTTACTCCAGCTGCTTCTTCAATTAATTGTCTTCTTTCTTCTGGGCGACCACTTAAAATTGCTTCTACCATTTTTAATTCTATCACAGAATATGAATTGGAACTCATTCCTGTATCCATAAAAAGTTCAAGAATATCTTTTAATCTGCACTTTGTATTGTTTATTAAATACTCAGTTTCACCATCTTTATAAATTCTACGAGTAATAAGTATTTCATTGTAATCAGAAGGCAAAATACCTCTATCGTTTATTATCAATAGTGAAACTTCTGCCATACTTAATGGTTTGCGTGTCTTAGTACCATTAAAGATAACATTATCCATTACTTCTGAACGTAGCACAGCTGATTTTTGCTCTCCGAGCACCCAACGAATCGCATCAACTACATTAGTTTTTCCACATCCATTTGGTCCAACTATTGCAGAAATACCTCTATTAAACTTGAATTTTGTTTTTTGAGCAAAAGATTTAAATCCAATTATATCTAACTGTGATAAATACATTGATCCTCGTGATAAATAATAATATTAGACTTTTTTTCGCATATTATAAAATAATACGAAAATAGAAAATACGGTTGTATAGAAAGCCATTGCAATACCATATTTAATAAAGAACCTGAAGAAACTGAGTTCCATAGGTTCAATATAAATTAGATAATAAATAAAATTATTAACTAAACTACTTGCAAACACTATTGCAATAAACTTAATACTACGAAATGTAGTTTTGTGAAATCCTTCTTTATAAAAATATCCGCTGAAAAATCCCACGAATGTTTTTGCTAAGGCATTTGTTCCTATTACATCAAATGAAACAATATCAAAGAATAATCCGATGATAAATCCAGCTATTAGACCGATGAATTGTCCTTCGCGAATAGAAATTACTGCGCATAAAATAACTAATAAATCAGGAGTGAGCCCAGCAATAGATATAGTATCTAAAATTAAAATTTGCAAAATTGAAATAATCAATGCCACACCGGCATATATAAAAAACCGAGTCTTTTTTGAATTAAAATCAATTCTAGGATGTAATAAATCACTCATTTTCGAATATTTCTTGAATTTTTTCTAATTTTTAATAATTCGTCGATTTCTTCTATTAATTTTTCTCTCTGTGGGTCAGGGATATATTTAATAATAAAAACTTGTCCTACTTGAGCAATATCTGAATAAGGAGTAACTTTTACTTTTAAGAATAAATCTCCTTGCTCTTCATTAATATTAGATATTTTCCCAATTGGCAAATCTTTAGGGAATCTGGAGCTAAAGTCTGAAGTAACTACGTCGTCACCAATTTTCACATCAAATGTTTTTGAAATATTTTTCAAATAAAAATCATCTCCACCTTCCCAAACTAATAATCCATCAACTGCATTTCTACTTATTATTGAAGGAATTTTTATTTCTCTATTTTTAATTGATTCTACGAGGCAATAATTTTGAGTGGCACCAGCTACAATTCCGGCAATATTAGTGGCGGTACGGACAATCATTCCATTTTGAACACCAGAAGATTTTCCTTTGTTTAGAGTGAAATAATTACGCATTTCAATAGTCGTTCTACCAACAATTGATGCTGGAATATAATCATATTCTTTTTGAGCTTTGATTTCTAATAAATCTTTTAGGTTTTCATTTTCTGCAATAGCCCTGTGCATTTTTGTAACTTCATTAGAAAGCATTAAATTTAGCTCTCTTAAAGATTTATTCTCATTCTTTAATGATTGCGGATTAGGAATGAAAGAGAAAGTCTCGCGTACCCAACCGAATGTACCAACTAAAAATGTGCGAAAACCACCAATACGAGAAATATCTCCCATTGATATCAAAGATAAACACATTATTGATAGAGCAATTAATGTGATATATTCTTTGAAGCGAATAATAAAGTCAATTAATTTTTGCATTCAATCAGCTTATTTATTAAAACCTATTGCTTTTAATTAATACTGATGAGTATTCTGAAAGGTTTTCTAACACTTTTCCCGTACCACGGACTACTGTGGTCAAAGGTTCTTCTGCAATATGCACTGGTAAATTAGTTTCTTTTTTAATTCTATCGTCAAGTCCTTTTAACAAAGCACCACCACCACTTAACATAATACCTCTATCGAGAATATCAGCACTTAATTCAGGTGGAGTTTTCTCTAATAAAATTAAAATGGCATCTACAATCAATTTCACTGATGTCATTAGAGCTTCTCTAATATCTGCGGAGCTGACTTTAATCATTTTCGGTATACTTGAGACTAAGTCTCTACCACGCACTTCAATTGTTAATTCCTCTTCGAGAGGCATTGCAGAGCCGACTTGACATTTAATAATTTCAGCTGTTCTATCGCCGATGAATAAATTCTGAGATCTTTTAAAATATTGCACAACTGCACTTGTCATTTCGTCCCCAGCGATTTTAATAGACTCGTGTTCTGCAATTCCTGACAATGATATAACAGCTATTTCTGTAGTACCGCCTCCTATATCGACGACCATATTACCAATAGGTTCATGTACATTAATTCCCATACCAATAGCACTTGCCATAGGCTCAGCTATTAAATGAACTTCTTTGGCACCAGCATGCTCACAAGCATCTCTTACGGCACGTTTTTCAACATCTGTAATTCCACTTGGTACGCATACAACTATTCTTTTTGCAGGCTGCCAAGTAGATGAGGCTTCTTTAATGAAATGTCTTAGCATAGCTTCAGCGATTTCAAAATTTGCAATAGCTCCATCTTTCATTGGTCTTATTACTTCAATCCCTCTTGGGGTTCGCCCAATCATATTTTGGGCAGCATTTCCAATTGCTATTGGTCGATTTGATGCTTTGTCATAAGCTACAATTGTTGGTTCGTTTAATTTAACACCTTCACCTTTTGACCAAATTAATGTATTTGCAGTTCCAAGGTCTATTGCTATATCTGTAGAGAATAATTTTAATGCCATAATGATTTATTTATCGAAATTCAATTTGAAATATTACTTTTTTAAATATTTTATATATAATAAAAGATGACTACAAAAATAATGATTTTCCAACTCAAAAGTATAATATTTTTAAAATATTTATGAACAATTTTATAATTAAATGAAAAAATCCCATTTCAATTGAAATAGGATTAGAATTTTCATTTTTTGTGCTTCCTATGGGACTCGAACCCATGGCCCTTTGATTAAGAGTCAAATGCTCTAGCCAGCTGAGCTAAGGAAGCCCACAAAATTACGACTTTTTGAGCAAATGACCAAAGAAAATTAATTTTCTATGAATTTTTCGAATTTATTATTTAAATCTTCCCAATTAATTAATTCTTCATTTAGATTTTTATTTAGTTCATCATATTCATTTTGCAAATTTGTAAGTTCATTAATATTTTCAATAATAGCAGGGTCAGAGAACAATATATTAATTTCATCAATACGTGTCTCATATGTATTAATTTTCTCCTCAGATTCGTTAATTTCCTTTTTAATTGAATTTTTCTTTCTATTAAATTGCTTTTGCTCTTCAAATTTAATTTTATCAGATTTTGTTGTCTCTTGTTTAGCTTCAACTTTTCGATTTAATTCTATTTCATTTAGATGTTCTAATTCTAATTTTTCAAGGAAATAATTGATATCTCCATCATATATTTTAATATTTTTATTTCCAAAATATATTGTTTTATTTGTTATATCTTCTAAAAAATCTCTATCATGTGAAACTAAAATCAGCGTTCCTTCATAATCAATTAATGCTTTTTTTAGTATTTCTTTTGATTTAATATCAAGATGGTTAGTAGGTTCATCTAAGATTAAAAAATTATGTGGTTGTAATAATAATTTAGCTAAAGCCAACCTAGATTTTTCTCCACCTGAGAGGACACTTACTTTTTTCTCAACAGTATCGTTGCTAAATAAAAATGCACCTAAGATACTTCTTACTTTTAATCTCATTTCGCCAGTTGCAGCATTATCAATTATTTGAAATACCGTAGAATTTTTATCTAATAAGTCAGCTTGATGTTGAGAGAAATATCCAATATTTATATTATGTCCTAATTTGCATTTTCCTTCATAATCTGTTTCATTAGTCATTATTTTGGTTAGAGTAGTTTTTCCTTCACCATTTTTACCAACCAAAGCAACTTTTTCACCTCGCTCTAAAGTAAGATTAATATCTTTTAAAATTAATTTTTCTCCATAATATTTAGTAATGTTATTTAATTCTATGCTAATAATGCCAGATTGAGGAGAAGGTGGAAATTTAATAATAATTGAAGAATTATCTAAATCTTCGATTTCAATTTTATCGATTTTATCTAATTGTTTAATTTTTGATTGCACTCTAGAAGCTAAATTTGCTTTATAGCGATATGTTTCGATGTATTTCTCTGTTCTTTCAATTTGTTTTTGTTGATTTTTAAAAGCCTTAATTTGATTTTCTCTTTGTTCTTTCCTTTGGATTAGATATTTGGAATAGGGTAGAGGAAAATCAATAATTTTTGAATTCGAAATTTCAATTGTTCGATTAGTTACGGAATCTAAAAATCTTTTATCGTGCGAAACAATAATTACAGCACCATAATATTTTTTAAGGAAATTTTCTAACCAGATTATTGATTCTATGTCGAGGTGGTTAGTAGGTTCATCAAGTAATATACAATCAGGTGCTGAAAGTAAAATTTTAGCTAAGGCTAATCGCATCCTCCATCCACCACTAAATTCATTCACTTTTCGATTTAAATCTTCTCTTGAAAAGCCTAAACCTGTTAATATTTTTTCAATATGTGCAATATAATAATGACCACCTAAAATTTCGTACCTATGATTTGAGTCACTTAATGTATGAATGAGATTTGAATATTCTTTAGTATCATAATCATTTCTAATAGAAATTTCATTAGTTAGAAACTCAATTTTCTTCTCTAATTCAATAATTTCTTCTAGTGCTAATTTAGCTTCTTCTATAACAGATAATGATGATGTAATATTACCTTCTTGTGGTAGATATCCTACTTTATAATCATTTGACTTAATAATTTTGCCATCATCAGGAGTGAGTTCTCCATTTAATATCTTAAGGAGAGTAGTTTTGCCAGATCCATTTCTACCAATTAGACCAATTCTATTATCTTGGTCAATTGTGAAATTTACATTGTCGAATAGGCATCTATTTGCAAAAAATATTGAAAGATTAAATACACTTAACATTTATATTGATAATTTTAGCTTATATGATTAGAAATTATTTATAGGATTTATTCTATTTTCATTACTATCAAAAATTAGAATATTATCTTTTTGTAATTTTAAGAAAATATAATCATTAGTGTTATATTTCACATAATCAGAATTATTAATCCTAATTGATTTTAATCCCTCTAATTCGAAATAAATAATAGTTTCGAATCCCATATATTCTATATTAATAATTTTAGTTTTAATATCTGATGTTTCTTCATTTGTAATTAAAATATCTTCAGGACGAATTGCAAGAGTACATTTACCATTTAAATTAAAATTATCTTTTAATGTAATATTAAAATCTTGAGCTTGAAAAATATTTTGATTAGTTAATTCGCCTTTGAAAAAATTTATTTGCGGGCTTCCAAGAAAAGATGCAGCAAATAAATTTGTAGGTTTTTTATATAATTCCGAAGGAGAACCAATTTGTACAATTTTCCCTTCGTTAAGCAATAGTATTTTATCAGCCATTGTCATTGCTTCTGTTTGATCGTGAGTTACATAAATTGAAGTAGCTAAATATGTTCTATGGAGCTTAATAATTTCAGTTCGCATCTGGACTCTCAATTTTGCATCTAAATTTGAGAGAGGTTCATCAAATAAAAATACATCAGGTTTCTTTATAATAGCTCTACCAAGTGCAACTCTTTGTCTTTGACCTCCACTTAAGTGCTTTGGCTTTTTATTTAAGGAGTCTTTTAATCCTAATAGAGAAGCTATATTTTCTACAGATGATTTAATTTCGTTTTTAGATATTTTATTTATTTTTAATGGGAATGCTAGATTATCATATATATTTAAATGCGGATATAATGCATAATTTTGAAATACCATACCTATGTTTCTATCTTTAGGTGCTACATTATTTATAATTTTATTATTAAATAATAATTCCCCTTTAGATATTTCTTCTAATCCTGCAATTAGCTTAAGGATTGTTGATTTACCACAACCAGAAGGTCCTACTAATACAAAAAATTCACCATCATTTATTTTGAAACTTATATTCTCTACAGCCGTAAAGTTATTATTATAAATTTTGGTTATATCTTTTAATTCAATATTTATCATTTTATTTTATATCCTACAAAGAAGCCCACAAAAATAAGAAATAATAATTATTTTTTGAATAATTAGATTTTTTTTTCCAAATATTAAAATATATAAGTAGAATAGTCGTTGTAATGCACAACAATTGTAATTAACAACTAATATACTGGTTATTTAATTGAAAGATGAACAATTAAAAAAAATTGGGCAATACATCAGGCAGATTCATCATTTCCAAAAATATTTAATTAATAAAAAAATTAATGATAAAAAAATTGGAATTACTTACGAACAAGCTTGGGTCTTGATGCTCCTATACAATCATAATGGAGTAAATCAGCAGGAGATTGCTAACTTATGTTACAAAGAGAAATCTACTATATTACGTCTAATTGATGCATTAGAACGTATGAATTATGTTACTCGCCAAAGAGATAAAAACGACAGAAGGAATAATAATATTTTTATTACTAAAAGTGGTGCTATAATTCAAAAAGAAATTATGAGTATGCATATTGAATTACTATATAGCTTGTTTGAAGGTCTTAGCGATGAGACAATAGACAAAGCAGAGCATGTAGTCTTTCAAATTCATCAAAATCTTTATCGTGCAAGCAACCAATTAAATATTGAATCAAGCATTTGTGAAAGGAAAAATGATGCAATTTAAAATAATGCTTCTATTAGTCAGCATTTTTTCAATTAATAATATTTATTCTCAAAGCTCAATGAGTTTAAGTGCTTCTGAAGCAGTAAAAATTGGCTTAGAAAATAATAAAAACATTTTAATAAATGAATCAAAAGTTCGGGCTCTAGAAGCTAAGGTGAATGAAGTTAATACTCAATTGTATCCAAGTTTAAGTGTTTCTGGCTCCTATACAAGACTAAGCAAAGTAGAACCTTTTAAAATTCCAGGAATGGATCTTGTGATTTCTCCTGCCATTTTGAATAATTTTAATTCTAAAATATCTTTGCAACAACCAATATTTACTGGCTTTAGAATTAATTCTTCAATTCAAATGAACGAAGCATTAGCAAATGCTGGTAAATATGACTCTGAAGCTTATCGAATTCAATTAATTTCTAATATTAAAACAATGTATTGGAATTACTTTAAGTTAGAAAAAACAAAAAAATCCCTTCAAGACAATATAAATCAACTTCAAGCACATATTAATGATGTTGAAAATTACATTAAAGCTGGCTTATCAATTGAAAATGATTTATTGAAAGTAAAGGTGCAAAAAGCTAATTTAGAATTATCCATCGTCGATGTGGAAAATAATATTGATTTAGCCGGGATTAGTCTAGCTACATTGATGGGGATAGATGTTAATACTAAATTTATTATTACTGATAATCCTGAAAATATAAATGAAGAATTAATTAAAATGCAAATATCTCGCGATACTGCAGTTGCATGGAGACCAGAGATAAAAGCAATGGATGAGAGAATTAATGCCTCAAAGTACGCAATTGAAATGACAAAATCCACATATTATCCTCAAATATTTTTAATAGGAAATTATAATTTCAATAATCCTAACCAAAGGTATATGCCTATGGAAGAGAAGTTCAAAGGAAGCTGGGATGTTACTCTATCTCTTAGTTATAATTTATTTGATTGGGGAGCTAGGAACTATCAGACTGAGCAAGCAGAAGAATCTTTAAAACAAGCAGAATTAAGCAAAAACTTAATAATCGATGGTCTTAATCAAGAAGTTTCTCAATCAGTTATGAATTATAATAAATCATTTGATAGATTGAATGCTACAAAAGTACTGCTCGAGCAAGCAAGAGAAAATCTAAGGGTTACTCAAGAAAAATATAGAGCTGGAGCTGCAATTAGTTCAGAACTTTTAGATGCAGAAACTTCGTTGCTTTCAGCTGAAATTAGTTTAATTACTGCTCAAACTGATTACCAATTGTCATTAATTAATTATAATAAAGCAATTGGTTTTAAAAATTATTAAAATTTAAGAAAATATTAAAAAAACAAATAAAGAGAATAAAATGGATGCTAAAAAGAAAAAAATAATGCTAATAGGTGTATTACTTTTAATGTTAGTAATAATTATTGGTATATTAGTCTATAATAAGAGCAAGATGCAAGAAACTAAAAATCAACAAGTAGTTTTGCATGATTATCCTGTACAAGTTTATAAAGCTGATTATCAACATATAGATGAAGTCTTGACTTTATCAGGAAATGCTATTGCAAATGCAGAGGTTAATTATGTCTCTGAGACACAAGGCAGAGTTACATCAGTTAATTTTGATATAGGCTCTAGAGTAGGTACTGGTACACTATTAGCAAGTGTAGATGATGAAATCAAAAAAGCTAATCTTATGACTGCAGAGGCAAATTTTGAAAAAGCAAAAAAAGATTATGATAGATATAAACAACTTTTTGACCAAAAGTCAATTAATGAAGCTACATTAGATCAATATAGCTTAATATTAAAAACATCAGAAGCTCAATATATTATTGCAAAAAGGACACTAAAAGATACTAAAGTAACATCACCAATCTCTGGAGTAGTAACTGCAAAATCAATTGAAAAAGGCTCATTTTTAAATATTGGTACTCCAATAGCAACAATTTTAGATATTAACACAATTAAAATTAGAGTACAAGTAGCTGAAGCTAGCATTAACAAAGTGAGAATTGGTGATGACGTAAGGCTAAAATCTGATTTGTTTTTGGATAAAACATTTGTAGGTAATGTAAAATTTATTAATCCAAAAGCTGACGAATCGCATACTTATTCAGTAGATATTTCAATTCAGAATAGAAATTCCGAAATTAAGCCTGGAATGTTCTTTAATGTATTTTTTGATAATATACAAGAAACTAGTTCTTTAGTAATCCCTCGTGAATCATTAGTTGGTAGCGCTAAAGAACCACAAGTTTATGTTGTAAATGATAATAAAGCAATGTTAAAAAATATTAAGATTAATAAAATATCTGGAGATTTAATTGATGTTGCATCAGGTATTAATGAAGGTGATATTATCGTTACTTCGGGTCAAATCAATTTAATTAATGGTTCAAAAGTAAGAATAGTCAAATAATAGAGGATTTAAAAATGACAATAACCGAATTATCGATAAAAAGACCAATATTAGTTGTCGTATTCTTTTCATTTCTGGGTGTATTAGGTATTTTTGGATTTACTCAGCTTAAATATGAATTGACCCCAAAAATTGATCTTCCTATTGTTGTAATTTCCACTACTTATGCGGGAGCATCTCCTAATGAGATTGAAACTAGCGTTACTAAAGTAATTGAAGATGTGGTTACTGGAATAGATAATGTTAAAACTGTAAGTTCCACTTCTTACGAAAGTCAATCAATAGTAATTATTGAATTTAATCAAGGAACAGAAATTGATTTTGCCTTGCAAGATGTTCAAAGAAAGGTAAATCAAGCATCATTTAGATTACCAGAAGATGCTTTTGATCCAGTATTGAGTAAAATCGCAATGGATGAAATGCCAATTCTTAGGATGGGCGTTACTGCTAAAATGAATTCTAAAGATTTATACCAATTTGTAATTGATAAGGTTCAACCAAGAATATCTAAAATAGGTGGTGTAGGAAATGTAATTTTACAAGGTGGTGAGCAACGCGAAATAAGGGTTAATATTGACGAAAACAAACTACGTTCTTATGGATTATCACTTTTTGCTGTAACTAACTCAATCGGTATGTCCAATATGGATTTCCCTACTGGAAATATTTATTCAGGCAGCAATCAATATACTTTAAGAATTGCCGCAAAATTTACATCTGTAAATGATTTACGCGAATTAGTGATTGGAAAATCTCGCACTGGTAATCCTGTAAAACTAAAAGAAGTAGCAGATGTATTTGATGGAATAAAAGATATTACTACAATTTATAGGATTAATGGTGATAACTCTATTGGATTAATTATTCAAAAGCAAAATGATGCTAATACTGTAGAAGTATCTCAAAAAGTGCGTGAAGAAATAAAAAAATTAGAACAAACTTATGGCAATATTGAACTTAAATTTAATATTGCTCAAGATGGATCGATTTATATTATGAATTCAGCGAATGCAGTTAAATTTGATTTAGCTCTGGCAATCATTATTGTTGCATTAATCATGCTAATTTTCTTGCATAGTATAAGAAATTCATTGATAATATTAGTCGCAATTCCTTCATCATTAGTGGTTACATTCTTTTTAATGTATATTTTTGGATTTACATTAAATATGATGACACTGCTAGCAATGTCTCTAGTAATTGGTATTTTGGTTGATGATTCTATTGTAGTAATTGAAAATATCCATCATCATTTAGAGAAAGGGAAAGATAAAGCTACTGCTGCTTTAGTAGGTAGAAATGAAATTGGTTTTGCAGCTTTATCAATCACATTAGTTGATGTTGTGGTATTTGTCCCAATTGCAATGATTACTGGAATTGTCGGCAATTTTTTACGTCAATATGCTTTAGTGATAGTAATGTCTACATTAATGAGCCTACTTGTATCATTTACGATTACTCCAATGCTTGCTTCGAGATTCTCAAAACTTGAAGATAAAGAATCAGATTCAATATTTGCTAGAATTGGTAGATTTTTTGAAAAATATATTAATAAATTAATAAATCTATATTCTATAGTACTTAAATGGAGTTTAAACAATGGGGGAAAGGTAGTTATTGGAGTATTACTGCTATTAAGTAGTACTATTTTATTATTTAGATTTGGTCTAATTGGATTTGAGTTTATGCCAAAAGAAGATAATAATGAAATTAATGTATCATTAGAAGTTTCAGCTGGTACATCAATTGAAAAGAACAATGAAATTACCAGATTGGTAGAAGAAAGACTTAGTACATTACCTTATGTCGAAAAAATTATTACTTCTGTAGGTTCTGCTGCAGGTGGAATGATGGGTATTTCTAATAATAGTACGACTAGTATATTAGTAAAGTTAATTGATAAAACTCAAAGACTTGAAACAACTGCTTTATATTCCCAAAAAATTAAAAATTTACTTTCTGATATTCCTGGTCTAAAAACAAAAGTTGCACCCGGTAATTCAATGGGTGGTGGAGGTAGTGCTCCAATACAAATACTTGTTACAGGAAATACGTATGACGAAGTAATGAGAGGTGCAAATAAAATAAAAAATATTGTAGAAAGCGTGGAAGGTACTTACGATGTGGCGCTTTCTACCGAAGAAAGTAAACCTGAAATTAGAGTAGAAGTTGATAGAGATAAATTATCAGCATTAGGATTGAGTATTGCCGAAGTAGGACAAACTTTACAAATTGCTTTAACTGGTAATGATAATTCAAAATATCGTGATGGAATTAATGAATACGATATACGCATTATGCTTGATAAATTCGATAGAAATAATCCTGATAATGTAAGGAATTTAACTTTTATGAATTCTCGAGGACAAATGATTTATCTAAATCAATTTGCAACAATCACTCAAACGGTTGGTCCTACTAAGTTAGAAAGAACGGACAGGATGAGAGCAATTAAAGTAAATTCTCAAATATTTGGCCAGACTTCCGGTGTAATAGCGGGGAATATTACTGCTCAATTGGAGAATATTGAATTACCTCAGGGAGTAAATTGGAGGTATTTTGGCGAACAAGAAAACATGGGAGAAACAATGTCAAGTATGGTTATTGCTGTATTTATTGCAATATTATTTGTGTACATGATAATGGTAGCTCTATATAATTCATTTTTATATCCTTTTGTCGTCTTGTTTTCTATACCATTAGCTTTAATCGGTGCATTCTTGGGGCTTGCAATTACAATGAATTCTATTAGTATTTATTCAATGCTTGGTATGATTATGTTAATTGGATTAGTAGCTAAAAATGCTATTCTTATTGTCGATAGAGCTAATCAAGCTCGGATTGAAGGACATTCTACTTTTGAAGCATTAATGGATGCAGGAAGAAATAGATTTAGACCAATCTTAATGACAACATTAGCTATGGTGTTTGGAATGTTACCTATAGCATTGTCGAATTCAGCTGGAAGTGAAGGTAAAAATGGACTGGCTATTGTGTTAATTGGAGGTTTAAGTAGTTCATTAATTCTTACATTACTTTTAGTTCCAGTAATTTATCAGAAATTTGTAAAAATAAAAGAAAATTTAGTTGATAGGCTTCATAAAAAGAAAAAGTCTAATACAAATACAGAAATTAGTGTAAATTAAACCATAAAATATTTGAAAATAAATTCATTTCAATATTAAAAAAAGAGGTAATCTTAAATGATTACCTCTTCTATTTTATATTATAATAATTGACTAAGGTTGTGGTACTTCTAAATTAATAGGAGATTCATTTACTCTACCATATACTTGAATAGAGACATCTTTCATTTCTGGGTCTGAAGTTTTAAATTTAACTACACCATTTAATAATCCAGATTTAATAGGCTTTACTGTAGCAATTAAATCGAATTTTTCACCGGGAGCTAATATTTTTTTACCCATAACATTAATAGAAATAACTTTTGGGTCTGCTACAAAATCTGACAATGTAAGAGAATTATTAGAATTATTTACAATTGTCAATTTAGAATCTTTTGGCTTTCCTACTTCGCATTCATTAAAAGCAAAATATTGATAAGGAGTTATCAATACAGGATAATACACTTTTGCTTTTAGAAATAAGTATTTTGGTGAATTATCAGAATCATTGCTTGAGATTTTAATTGATTTTACTACATCATTTCCGTGGCTGAAAGTCAAAGTAACATTCATGCTTGCGGTATCACCGGGATTAATTTCGTTTTTAGTAATAGGGGAGCTAGTACAACTGCATCCTGGACGGATTTCATCGATTTTAAGTATTTCATTTCCACTATTTTTTATTACAATTTTTGCTTTGAGAGGATTATCAGTAGGTTTCACAGTTCCCCAATTATATGTATCACCTCCAATAATTTCTAATTTAGGTTGAGCTAATAATGAATTAGTACCTAATATTGCAAGTATAATTAATGCTTTTAATGTTTTGTACATTTTTTTTCCAATAAAAAGTATTGTTTTAGTAAATTTATTTATAAATATTATATGCTTTTTTAATCAAAATGTTTCAAATATTCACAAATATAACGATTAACAATTAAATTTGTTAATAATTAAATAATAATTTTATCTATTAGGAAGATTAATAATTTGACTCATCTCTCCAAATAATAATTTTCCAATCATCTTCCGGTGTATTTCTTCTTAACCTAAAGAAAGCTCTTCCATAAATATTTATTATATCCGTAGGATTAATTTCTAATTTTAATGAAAAAGAACGTGATACATCTAATAATACAGAATCTCCAATTTGTTGAGCTGATTCATTCCAAATCAATTCAGCACTAATAATATTACGAAACATATTATTAGCTACGTACATTTCTTCTTGTCTACCCCACGTCTTGTCTGTACCAGTATTATAATCGCGGTATATAAAATTAAAATTATCGTCTAATAATTTCCCATAAACCAAAGTATCTTTGAATTGATATGCATAAGAAAAATTCTTAAAGACTCCATCAATGCTTTTTTGATTACTTATCCCAAAAGAAATACTTTTATTATTGTTTAGCTTGGGAGCAAAAGGATTATTACACGCAATAAAGCTTATGACTATTAATAATCCACACATCAAAAATACCTTGTATTTCATTTTATTTATTAGCAACTTTAATTAATCCTTGCACTAACCAATTTGCGATTGCTTGACGATTATTAGGATCGATAAATCGGACTTGATCATTTGGATTACGAATATTTCCTAATTCAATATAAACTGCATTAGCTTTTGTTTCTCTTAATTCTAATAAATTTCTTACCGTAATTGTTCCATAATATCCTCTGCCAGGCTGATTTATTTCATATTTTTCTTTTATTGTGTTATAAAGAGTCGTAGCAATATTTCTTGCTTTATTATCACCTTTTTTATAATAATAAAAAATATCAATTCTTTTTTCTTGATATCTTGAGTCTAAATGAATTATCAATGTAGTTTGAGATTTTGCTGTGGCTTTATTTTTCTCATAGAGATTATTCATTATAATTGTTCTTTTAGTGAGCCTTTGAGTTTGATTTGAAGAAATAGTATCATTTCCATAATAATATTCATCATTATCACATTCTAAGTATTGATCTTCTCTTATCCCATCATTTGGGTCTTGTAGTATCATATAAACTTTAGCTCCATGTTCTAACAATCCCTTTGCTAATCTTAATGACACATCATAAGCGTATTCATCTTCGCATAATGTCTTTCCGTCTTTGATACCTATAGCTCCAGGGTCAATTCCACCGTGTCCGCTTGAAATATAATATACTCTACCATTTAATTCATTGTCTTTTATTTTAATATTTTCATTATTTTTCCCAAACAGTTTATTATTAAAATAAAAAATTTCTTCTTTTTTAGGAATATTTTCAGAAACTAATTCATTATTTCTATATTTTAAAAATTCAGCTGGTACATATAATTTTTTTGATTTCTTGAAATTGTGCTTTATTATTTTATTTCTTGATAATTTTAAATTATAATTTTCAATTTGTTTTGCATAATCATAAGAGTTAATATCAGTAGAAGATCTGATTGTATTACCATCAAAATTAAAAATTTTAATTGGTAAATTATATGAAACGCCTAGATAAAGTTCACCATTAGATTTATACTTTCCTTTATTTATATCTTTAAATTCATTAATATAAAAATCAGTAATTGGCAAATAATATTTTTTTAATAATATGGTAATTCCGTCGCCCGGTTTACATTTTACTGATAAATATTCACATTTCATTGAATTTGGAAATATTACAAGTAAAATAATTATATATATGATTTTAAGAAATTTCATTAGTTGTATAAGTTTAATATTTACAAAACTAAAAATTATTTTTATTATAAACGTCTTTAAATTAGACATTTATCAAATTAAACCACAAAAATTTTGAGTTTTGCAGTTTTTCTCTTAATAATTCTTATTATTTTACTATTATT
>CALLXS010000042.1 GCA_937875295.1 uncultured bacterium
ATTTAGCAGATTATTAATTTTCAATAATTATATTTATAACAGTTTATTAATTATTTTTTTACATTATGAAATACTTAGGAAGCGAAGAAAACTTTTTAGCCTTAGCGAAAGTTTTTTCTGATTTTAATAATTCAAAAGTAGTAATACTTCAAGCTCCCTATGAGCATAGCGTAAGCTATGGAGAAGGTACTGCATACGGTCCTTCTGGGATTTTAGATGCTAGCGCTTATGTAGAATTCTATGATGATGAATTCGACCGTGAACTATGCAATGAAATAGGAATTGCAACTGCAGTACCTATCGATTTCCATGACAAAGTAGATGAAGAAGCTTTAGACTTGCTATATCGATCTGTAAAAGATCATTTAGAAGAAAATAAATTTGTTGTTACCTTAGGTGGCGAACATACCATTTCAATAGCTCCAATTAAAGCTCATTTTGAGAAATATCCTGATATGAGTATTTTACATTTTGATGCTCATAGCGATTTAAGAAAGGAATACGAAGGCTCTAAATATTCGCATGCAAGTGCTTTTGCAAGAGTTATTGATTTCTTTCCACCACATAAATTAACACAAGTTGGTATAAGAGCTCAATGCATAGAAGAAAGTAAATTAATAAAAAGAGAGTCAATTAATACATTTTATGCATCTTCAATAAGAAGAGGTGTCTATGGTGATAATTGGCAGAAATTTGTAGTAGATTCGTTAAGCGACGAAATATATATTTCTTTTGATGTCGATTTCTTTGACCCTTCTATTATGCCTTCTACTGGAACTCCTGAACCTGATGGATTTCTTTATAATGAGACTTTAGAAATTTTCAGAGAAATAGTACGCCAAGAGAAACAAATAATCGGGTTCGATGTAGTAGAATTAGCCCCTGTCGAAGGCATTTCTCATCCTGATATTACAACAGCAAGATTAATTTACAAAATGTTAAATTATGCTTTTGCAGTATAAAATTTAAAAATTAAATAATGAATCAATTAAAAGAAACTACTTTAAGATTAACTGAAAACCCTGATTTAATTCTTAATACGGAAAATAAAACATTTATTACTGATTTTATTAATGCACTTAATAATGGATTAATTAGAGCTTCAGAAAGAGATTTAAATGGAAATTGGATAACAAATATTTGGGTAAAACAAGGAATATTGTTGCTCTTTAAATTTGGCAATCTAGTTGAAATGAGTAATAATGATTTTTCCTTTTTTGATAAAGATACTATCCCACTTCAAAAATTTCAATTAAATCAAGGTGTCCGAATAGTTCCAGGTGGATCTGCCATTCGTAATGGTGCATTTATTGCAAAAGGTGTAATTTGTATGCCTCCAATGTATATTAATATTGGAGCATATATTGATGAAGGCACTATGATCGATTCGCATGCACTTGTAGGTACTTGTGCCCAAATTGGTAAAAATGTACATATTTCTGCGGCTTCTCAAATTGGAGGAGTTCTTGAGCCACCAGGAGCAAGTCCTGTAATTATTGAAGATAATGTTATGATAGGTGGTAATTCAGGTATATACGAAGGAATTATTGTCCGTAAAAATGCTGTAATTGCTACAGGAACAATTATCAACGCTTCAACAAAAGTGTATGATATTATAAATAATACTATTCTGCAAAGCACTTCAAATAAAAATTTAGAAATACCGGAAAATGCAGTAGTCGTGCCAGGCTCAAGAAAAATAAATGGTGATTTTGCCTTAGAAAATGGGTTATCAATAGCTACACCACTAATTATTAAATATAGAGATAATAAAACTAGTGCTAAAGTAGCATTAGAAGATGCTTTAAGATAAATCTATAAAAAATATATTATTAATAATAAAATAAAACTATGAAAAAAATATTATTTTCAATACTATTAATAGCTTCTACATATTATATGAATGCACAAGTAAAGTACCCAAAAACTGATGTTATACCTGTTGAGAACAAATATCATAATTTTAAAATTACAGATCCTTATCAATGGTTAGAAGATAAATCAGATCCAAAAGTAAAAGAATGGTCACATACTCAGCACAATTTTACTTTGGATTATATAAAATCAAAATATAAAGATATTCCAGGATTTAAGCAGGAAATTATTAATTTACTTGATAGAGATTACATTGGTGCTCCTTTTTTCAAAGCAAAAAGAGAATTTTTCTATGCAAGAAAAAAAGGTGAACCTCAGAGTAAACTTTACACCCGTATTAATAAAAAAGAAATTCTAATTTTCGATCCAAATATTTATGACAAAGAAGGCAAAGCTTCAATTTCTGGTTTTGACCTCACGGAAGATGGAAATAAAGCTGCGATTGGTATTCAATACAAAGGAGATGAAATTAATGAATATAGAATTGTTGATACTAAAAATGGAAAAGTATTTGGAAATCCCATTACTGGATTAAATGGTTTCTCTTGGACAAAAGACGAAAAGCATGCATATATTGCAGTACGCACACGCGAAATGATTGATAAACAAATACCTGTAACTACATATTTACATAAAATTGGTGACGATAGAAAAAATGATAAATATCTGATCGCTCCAAAAGATGCAAAAGATGTAGCTGGAATTTGGGATACTGAAGAAGGTGATTTCACATTCACAAGTGAAGGTGATTTTTATTCAAACACCCTAAAAATGAAAAAAATTGGTTCAAATGATGATTTTAAACAAATTTATTCAAGCAAAGAATATAAAGCAGAACCTTACTATAAAAATAATAAACTATATTTTTTCACTAATGATAATGCACCTAATTTTAAAATTATGGTAGCAGACCCAAATAATGCTGAATACAAAAATTGGAAAACTTTCTATCCTGAAAATTCAACAACAGTATTAGAAGGATTCGTAATTACAAATGATATTGTCATTATTCAATATAAAAAAGATGTTTTAAGCCATTTAGCTGTTTTCGATTTAGATGGCAAATATATAAAAGAATTAGAAATCCCAGAAGTTGCTGACGTAGGTGGAATAAGTTATCATAAAGAAAGTAATACAGTATATGTTAGCTTAAATACTTTCCAATACTCTTCAAAATTATATAAATTTGATGGCAAATCTCTAAAATGGGATTTTGTTTTCCAAGATAACCCTCCGATGGATACGAAAGATATTGTAGCAGAATTAGTTTTTTATCCATCAAAAGATTCTGTGATGATTCCAATGTTTCTGATTCACAAAAAAGGTATTAAATTAGATGGAAATAACCCTACTTTGCTTTATGGTTATGGTGGATTTAATATTAGTATGGGACCTGGATTTTTAGGAACTACAGCTTCTTTTATTAATAGAGGTGGTGTATATGCATTAACTTGCTTGCGTGGTGGTAATGAATATGGTGAAAATTGGCATTTAGACGGAATGATGTATAAAAAGCAAAATACATTTAATGATTTTATTTCAGCTGGTGAATATTTAATCTCAAAAAATTATACAAATCCTCAAAAATTAGCTATAAAAGGTGGTAGTAATGGGGGCTTATTAGTAGGAGCTACACTCACACAAAGACCTGATTTATTTAAAGCAGCGATTTGCGCTGTACCTTTATTGGATATGCTTAGATATCATAAATTTTTAATTGCAAGATATTGGATACCTGAATATGGAGACCCAGATAAAGAAAAAGATTTTCTTAATATTTTGAAATACTCACCTTATCATAATATTAGAACTGGATTTAACCACCCTGCTACTTTAGTAAAAGCTGGCGAAAATGATACAAGAGTTGATCCACTACATGCTAAAAAATTCGCTGCAGCATTGCAAAATAATATAGGACAAAATGACCCAATTTTATTATTTATAGATTTCGAAAGCGGACATGGTTCCGGACAATCAATTGAGCAAATGGCAGAAAACTCATATTTAGAATGGAAATTCTTGATGAATGAATTAGGTATGTAAAATTTTAGTTCTTTAAAAATAAAAAAGAGCCTTTATTTAGGCTCTTTTTTTATTTATGTATAATACTTATTTTACCCAGCTTTAGGCCATTCTCTTGAATGCAATACAAATTTATCTCCATTCCATTTATATACTGCTATAATTCCTAATCTTGAATCTTCAATATTTTTATTTAATGCAGTTAAATCGTGATTATTGTAAATATAATCAAAAGTTACTTCAATATATATTTCATTGTTAATTGAGGTTAAATTGTAGCTTGGAGAAAAAATCTTTTTAATATAAACTATTTGCTTTTTGCTTAATTTAGAAATATCATAAAAATCTTCTACATTAGTTTTAAATAATTTTTCTTTAATGTAGTTAATTTCGCCTGTATTTGCATTAATATCATAAATTACTATATCATTAATATCTAACATCAGAGATTTGTAATCAATTTCAATACATTTATCATTTTTACCTTTCCCATCTAAAAATGCCCATTGATAATAGCCAAAATCATTAGTTTCTAATTCATAAGTAGATGTAGTTTTGAAAGTAACAATATTATTTTCTACAAGAAACAATACAAAAAGTGATTTTTTCCCATTTTTGAACATACTTATAATTTTACCATTAACAAATTCAATTGCATTATTCTTTTCTACACTAAAATTATTATTTAAATAATTTACAAATGCTTTCAAAGATTTATTTTCCATTAAATTCTTTAGCTCTTCATATTTCGAACCATTCCAATAGTAATTTTTATATTTATATTCACAATAGTTCTCATAATTTGAATAATTTACTTCTTTATTCGTAAAATTATTATTTATTTCTATTAATTGTACATTTATTGTAATTAATTCAGGTAAAATAGAGCTATATAATTTAAATTCATTTTTTATTTTATTTGGGATACCAGGCTTCAAAAATTCACTAAGCGAATACTCCTGCATCATAGTATTTTTAGGTACTTCATTTAATTTATTTTTAGATTTGTCAAAACTGAAAAAATCAAGATCTTCATTGTCGTTATAATTATGTTTTACTAAAAAAATATTTTTCTTAAACGTTGGAATCACAAATAAAGATTGATTTTCTGAATCTTCAATATTTAGTGTTAATACATTATTTTCTAAAATCAAAAAATATTTATCATCAATACTCACACTTGGGTATTCATATTCATCTATATTTGAAATATTTTCTATTTGGACAAATAATTCATTTATTTGCTCATTATTAATATTAATTCCATTTTTTTTAGTAATTAATGTAAAAAGCTGTTGCCATTCTTTTGTAGAAAGTGAAAAATTTTCATTAATTGTTTTTTCATTTTTTTCTGCCATAACTTCTTTATTTTCATATGCTATTATAGCAAGAAATAATAATACAAATAATTCAATTTTAGAAATAAAATTGTTATTGCTTTTCGGCACCTTTTTCGTATAACTCATTCGATTTATTATAATTAATTATTTATAAAATATAATTTTCTTTTTGGAAATAAAACCAAATTGATCTTTATTTATCTCTTTTTCAACGTATCATTTGTAAAATAACTATTTGCAAATATCTTTCTGCTTTTTTGTATTAAACGCTTTCCATTAATGACGCAAAACCAACTAAATAACAAAATATTCTAAATCGACAAATTAAGGTAAAGGTGGAGGTATTGGAGGTGGCGTAGCAGAATTAAATAAATTTTGCAATTCTGGTACTGTATTTGCAATTGCCCAAGCAGGCATACCTTGTTTCCACACTTGTGAAGTACTATTAAATTGTCCTGAAGTGATCATTTGCTGTAGTTGCTGTAAATTAAATGGACCATGTTGAGCACCATTTATTGCAACATAATATGTAGATTGGTTTGATACAAGCGGCGGTGGTTGATTTGCTATAGGAGCTTGTGCATTATTTTGCTGATTCATCATTTGAGAAGCCATTTGACCAGCCATAGCCATACCCATTCCCATACTCATAGCTGATCCAGCAGGAGAATCGTTACCTGTAGTTGCACCAATTTTCATAGAATCTGCTGCCTGCATTTGAGTATAAGCATTCATATTACCAGCACCAATCACACCCATACTTGTTCTGCGATCAAGTGCTTCTTCCACTGCAGGTGGTAGAGATATATTTTCAACTAAAAATTTTGTCAATTCTATTCCAAATTCACTGAAATCCGGTGCCAATGCTTTTGTAATTCCTTCAGAAAATTCATTTAAATTTGCTGCTAAATCAAGCACTTGAATTTGTGATTCCGCAACATGATCAGTGAATTTTGTTATAACAAAATTTCTTAATTGGTCTTTGATGCCCTCTGTTGTGAAATTTCCATCAGTACCGACTACATTTTTAATAAATTTTGTAGGATCTAATTCTACTTTGAAGCAATATGAACCAAATGCACGCAATCTTACTGGTCCAAACTCTTTATCTCGCATCATTATAGGGTTTTGAGTACCCCATTTAAGATTAAGAAATTGCTTTGTACTCACATAATATACATCAACTTTAAATGGAGAATTAAATCCATATTTCCACCCTTTAATAGTTGATAAAATCGGCATATTATTAGTAGTTAGCTCATAAGTACCGGGCTCATATATATCAGCAAATTGTCCTTCATTTACCAATACTGCTATTTGAGTCTCTCGGACTACTAATTTAGCTCCATTTTTAATTTCAGATTGATACCTAGGAAATCTCCAAATAATTGTATCGTTTGTATTATCTAACCATTCAATTATATCTATAAATTCATTGAATGCTTTTTCTTTGATTTTATCGAATAAGCCCATTTACTTTATTTCCTTATTTGTAATTGTAAATTAATTAATTAAATATTTGATATAGAATAACTAGCACTGCAATTATTGTTAAAACTAATGCTGTAATTTTTACTATACTCTTTGGATATTCCCCATACACTTCACCCGATCTACCATTAATAACGTACTGATATTGCTTTTCTTTATATTTAAAGGAACTTATCCAAATTGGTAACAACAAATGCTTAAATTTAATATCTTCATAATTAGTGGAGTGACTATTTATTTTCTGTTCATCACCTCCAATATCACTTCTTATTTCAGAAATGATTTCGTCATCCATAATATTTTTAGCAAATTCAAAAGCATCAACGAAATTAATACTATAAATTTCTGTGATAAATCCTGCTAAAAATTCCTTTCTATAAGCAACTAAATTCTCTTTATCCCAATTGGTAAGTCTACTAGAAATGTGTACTGGTAAAGTATTAGATGCTGCTACAATTACATCGTCGAAATCTACTTCTACAGTACCACTTGTATTATACCATTCAGTTATAACTCGAGTACGAGTTTCTCCGTTTGATTCATATTCTTCGATCTCATGCTCCCCTCTTTCTCCAATGTAACTTGTCGTAGTGTGAGCATCATAAGTCCAAAATGGCATATAAACTCCTTTGAACAAATCTTTATTAACACCTAGTCTTTTAGCTTGAGTAGGAATAAACCATCTGCTGCCCAGCCATTGATTAAAGATATCATCACAAGAGTTTTTTGGAATTTGAAATGGTAAAATATATTCTGGTGTCCAAAATCTATTTATAACTGCTTCGTTAATTACAATTGGAGTATCACAAAAAGCACATTTCGAAGAAGTAACATTAGGTTCTAAAGTAGTTGTAGCACCACATTGTTTACATTTTACTTCTTTTATTTCTGTAGTTTCAGTTTCTAATTCTTCTAAAGATTTCTCTTCCCAATATTCAAAATCGTTTTCTTCGATTTCTGCTTGTGATAAGTCGAGCTTTACTTTACTTCCACATTGCACACATAATAATTGCTCATCACTTGGAGAATATTCCATAAATCCACCACATGAATCACATTTAGTTTGCAATAAATTGTCATAATTGATTTGATTGTCTTCCATAATTTTATTTGAAACTATAATAAATAATTTTAAAAAAAATATAGGGGTAATACATTATAGTACTACCCCTTGATTAATTTAAATTAGTTCAAACCATTAAAAGTTTGTCCATATCCTATTTTTTTACATTGATAATAAAGACCAGGGCAGTTACTAACTAGGAAGTTCGGAGAACCAGCTGGTTTAATTATAGTAACAATCTGTTGTGCATTATCATGTCCATTGCTTTTGATAAGCAAATGTAAGAATTTTGACTCAAATTGTGCTGAATTTTCGTATTGATTAGTTGGGTTTACTTTAACTTCTATTGTATATGGTTTAGAAGGATTATAGCCATTTTCAGGAGATGAGCCCAATAAGAAACATGCCATTTGATATGGTCTTGCATAATTTACGTCTTTACCAAATAATTCTTTTAATCTATTAAGAATAGAATTTACATTTATTGATAAATTTGCAAGCTTTATGCATTCTGTTCCTATTGAAACATTTCTTCTATACATTTCCATAGCCATTATTTCCAAAGCTACAGCTCCTTGTGGCTCTTTACCCATTTTATCTTGTAATTCTTTAAATTCCTGTGTTGTTTTTGGGAATCTATCAAATATTACTTTTGCTTCTTGGCCCGGAGTCCATGTATCATGATTAATATTACCGACGAATGACCATTGAATAGGATTTGTTGATACTGGATCTGTAGTATCTACATTTGTTGTGTCATTTGGATTAGTTACTACCGGATTAGAAGTTTCCTTATTACAAGACAACAATACAAACATTACAAATGCTGTAAAAATTAAAATTATTTTGTGCATCATCGATGCCTTTCTCAATTTTGTTTTTAAATAAATTAATTAATTATTTGATTAATACTACCTTACGAGAAAATTCACCTACTTTTACTAAATAGACTCCTGTTTGAAGTTCTACGCTTATTATTTCACTTGGTGAAGAATTCTCATACATGCATACACCCGTTAAATCATATATTTTTACTTTATCTAATGGGATTCTTGATTTGCTTAAATCAATATTAATATATTTGTCATCAGACCAGACATTTATACCAAAATTATTTGCTTCTTCTACATTTACTTTTTTCTTTACTATTACTTGACAAGTTGCAGTTTTATTGCCATCTTCAGTTACAGCAGTAATAATTGCTGTACCAGGATTGATAGCACTTACAAATCCCGAAGCATCTACTCTTGCTATATTTTGATTGCTACTATTCCAATTAATATTTTTATTGCTTGCATTTTCAGGTATAAATATTGGTCTAATTTGATTAGTTTCGCCTTGATTGAGTTCAAGAGAATTAATATGAAGTTTAAATTCTTCAATGAGAATTACATTATTATATACTCTTACAAAGCAATCTGCAGATTTACCACCATCTTCACTAGTTGCTGTTATTTGTGCATAACCTTCACTAACTGCAGTTACTAAACCATAATTATCAACTTTAGCAATATTTGGAGCATTACTACTCCATGTTAAGTTTTTATTACTTGCATTTTTAGGAGTAAATACTACATCTAATTGTTTGTAACCATCAGGTAATAGTAGCTGTATATTAAATGGAGAAATTGCAATCTCCTCTATTGGGATATTTGTTCTTATCACAGTAATTTGACATGTAGCAGTGTAAGCACCATCTTGAGTAGTAACAACAATTGTAGCAGTACCCGCATTGAGAGCAGTGATTATTCCACTTTCATCAACAGTTATAACATCAGTATTATTACTTAGCCAAGTTACTCGTCGATTTGAAGCATCAGGAGGATAGAATAATAAATTTAATTTTTTAATGTCACCTTCGTTTAAAGTTATCGAAGTACCATCTTCAAATGAAATTCCTTCTACCGGTACTGTTGTAGTAATTACATGAACTCCACAAGAACGAATATAACCACCATCATCAGCTATAGCAGAAACGGCAGCACTACCAACTATAAGTCCTTTTATTTTTCCAGTTGAATCAACCTGAACAATACTTGAGTTAGTACTTCCCCAATGAACTTTTTTATTTGTAGCATCTTCTGGAATAAGTGTACAAATTATATTATCTTCTGCACCAACTGTCAAATAAATAATTTCTCTATCTAAGAACATATCGGTTACAGATACTATTGGAGTATTATCGATTACAGTTACAGTACATTGAGCTGTAAAACCACCGTCTTGAGTAGTAGCAGTTAATATTGCGACACCAATAGAATTTGCTGTTGCAGCTCCACCAATAGTTCCATCTCCCATTGGTATATTAACTATTGAAACAACAGCAGGATTGCTACTTGTCCAATTTGCTAATTTATTAGTAGCATTTTCTGGACTAATTACATATTCAATTGGAATAGGACTTCCTAAAGTAGATTCTAAATTCTGCACCCCATTATATATTTCTATACCAGTAACTGGAATATTATTATTTGTAATAGTTAATGCTCGGCTTGCAGTAAAACCACCATCTTGAGTAGTAACAGTAATTGTTGCTATTCCAGGTGCTAAGAAAGTAGCTAATCCGTTTGAGTTTATTACTGCTACACTTGGATTGTTGCTTGACCAGTTAACATTTCTATTACTTGCATTTGCAGGTAAAACTGTTTTAATAAATTGATAATTCAACCCAACTCTACAATTCTCATCAGGAATGTCATTTATTTCTACTCCAGTTACTGCAATTGTATTTGGGGTAACAGTGACATCACAGAATGCTATAATGCTACTGTTTACTGCACTAGTTGCGAATATTCTTGTTGTTCCTTGGTTAATTGCAGTCACAATACCTGATTGATTTACTGTAGCAATATTTCCATTTAAACTGCTCCATACTACTGAAGCATTTGAAGCATTAGCAGGTATTGGAGTCGTAGTTAATTGAGTTTCATCTCCAGCTACCATAGTTAAAGATGTCTGAGAAATTCTTAATCCAGTCAATTGTATTATTGGAGTCTGTACTGTAACAGTACATCGCCCTGTAAATCCTCCATCTACTGTAGTTACCGTAATAACGGTTGTACCTGGACTTAAAGAAACAACTAATCCATTAGAAACTGAAGCAATATTAGTATTACTGCTACTCCAAGTTACATTTTTGTTAGTTGCATTTGAAGGAAGTACAGTTGCAACTAATAAAGCATCGGATCCAACATACATTTCAAGACTAGAATTGTTTAAATTTACACTTGTCACAGATATATTTTGTGCAGTTACCGTTACTGAACATGTAGCAGTAAAACCACCATCTACTGTAGTAACTGAAATAATTGCATTACCAGGAGCTATCGCAGATACAACACCATTGTTTACCGTTGCAATATTTGAATTACTACT
The DNA here is from genome assembly GCA_937875295.1 of uncultured bacterium. Lineage (GTDB taxonomy): Bacteria > Bacteroidota > Ignavibacteria > Kapaibacteriales > UBA2268 > CALLXS01. Next base: position 11,167 of record CALLXS010000042.1, read on the forward strand.
ACTCCAAGTTACATTTGTATTGGTTGCATTAGCAGGTGTTACGCTTGCAGTCAATGTAGATTGATTTCCCTCAATTAAGTTTAAGGTAGTATTGTTAAGTGAGACACCATTTACTAATATTGGAGCTACAGTTACAGTACATCTTGCTGTAAAACCACCATCTTGAGTGGTCGCAATGATTATCGCTGTTCCTACTGATTCTCCTGTTACAATAGCGAAATTACCAGCCGGACTATTTGCAACAGTAGCCACATTATTATTGCTACTTGTCCAAGTAATATTCTGGTTCGCTGCATTTGCTGGCGTAATAGTAGGATTAATATTTGCGGAATTGCCTATTTGAATATTCATTGTATTTGGGGTTATTGTAAGACCTGTCACAGCAATTGGTACTACTGTTACTGTACATTGTGCTGTAAAACCACCATCTTCTGTGGTTGCAGTAATTATAGCTGTACCAGGAGCTATACCTTCTATAAATCCTTGTGCAGCATTTGTACCCCAAGTAGCAGTAGCAATTGCAGGATTACTACTTGACCAATTTACCAAATCATTAGTGGCATTCGATGGAATAATACTTACCGTAGCTGTTCCTAAATCTCCTACTTCTAATGTCAAAGTAGTTGGTGTAATAGTAACACCTGTAACTGGCACAGTAGCTGGTACTACAGTTACCGTACATTGTGCTGTAAAACCACCATCAGCAGTAGTAGCAGTTATAATTGCTGTTCCAGGACTTACTCCACCTACTATACCAATATTTGGAAATTGTCCTGTTACAACAGAAGCGATATTGCTATTTGAACTACTCCAAGTAATATTTTGATTTGTAGCATTTGCTGGTGCAATTGTCGCTGTAAGCTCCGAAATACCCTCTACTTCTAATGTTAATGTAGTTGGTGCTACAGTAATGCCTGTAACTGCTGTTTGTTGAACTTCGTATGCACCCATATCAATTGAAGTTGATGATATTCTAGTATTATGTGCTAAATCAAAAGTACCATATAATGTAGAATTATATGCGGCATTGCTACCAGCATTTTTCGTTGGAGATGTAAATATTAAATTATAATTACTATTTGGAGTATTAAATACTGAGGCTGGAGTAAGGTTTGTAGGATTTATATTTCCTGTACCAGTAGTAATTCCTCCTACAAGACTATATGTAATTATAGGAATATTAACTTCATTTTCATAATAATATAATATATCATTATAACCACCGTAATCATAATTACCAAATATAATCGAATTTTTTATAGTTGGATTAGCTGAATTTGCCATAACTCCACCGCCAGCTTCTGCAAAGTTATTTGATATTGTACAATTTATTATTTCAGTAGAAGATGAATTAATATTAATAGCTCCACCTCCGCTCCAAGGTGCTATATTCTTATGAAATAGACAGTTGACTACTTTTGGAAAACCATATTTTATATTCATTGCACCTCCACTTTGTGCATAGTTCCCTGTAAATATACAATTTACAATAGAAGCATTTGAAATGTATTGAAAAAGACCTCCACCATCACCATATATATCAGTCAAAATTTGTCCATTAATAACTATCCTATCATTTTGTACAAGAGGAAAACCATTTGTATTTCCTCCTTTGATAGTAAAACCATCTAGGCGAGGATATATACCATTATTTCCAGTTGGTGTAATTATTAATACTACATGAAATGCATTTTCAGTATTGTTTGCTATTGTCATGTTTTCTCCCACACCACTTATGAGGTCATTACCACTAAAATCACCACTTAAGATGGTTTGATTAGTCGCATAATTTCTTGTAGCCATAGTGGGCGAGCCTGTAGCAGGAAAACCTCCATAAATTTTTACATTATTACTAATTACAAATGCATTGTATCTGTTATTAATTGTAATAGTATTAAGATTTTCTGCATCTCGATTCGGTTTGTATGTTCCAGCGGCTACCCATATTTCATCATTATCTGTAGAAATATTAATTACTGCCTGTAAATCATTACAAGCTGTAGCCCAAGTAGTAGCTGAAGAAGCGTTAGCTGCGCTAGTTGGACCATTTGTCCTGACATACCGAATCACCGCTTCGCTACTTATGGAATTTAATAGCAATATTGCTATTATCAAACTTGTTTTAAATAAAATTTTCATTTTAAACCTTGTTTATTAGTTGTTTATATTTATTATTTATTATTCTAAAATTTTATCTATGGGACAGAAATTACAATTTCTTCTCCTGTACCAATTTTTCCTCCCATCCTAAATGGGACGATCCTATATTTATAATTTGTAGCACTTTTAATTTGTTTATCATTGAATTCAGTAATTTCCTTGTCAACTGATTCATACATACTCCAGCCATTGTTATTTATGTTTCTGTAAATTACATAATGAAAATCTTTGTCAAAGTCAATTTTTTTCCATTTAATATTAATTATTTTATCGCTTGAATTATATTTTCCTTCTAATTTTACAACAAAATTATTTTTAGATTTATTAATTTTAGCAGTAATTACTTGTGATGGAACTGAGAATAGACCTCCCATATCTTCTGATTGTAAACAATATTCAAAAACTCCTGATTCCTGTAATTCAATATCTATTACATTAATTTCAGAATTTTGTACTTCCTTTGGAGAAATAGTTTTCACAGTATCCCATTTGTCGTTTTCTTTCCTTTTTAAGAAATAATGCATCTTGATATCAGGATTAATATCTACAATAAAAGTAAATTTGACATCTTCATTTCCGACGAAATATGATTTCACTAATGGCTTTAAAGGAGGATGAAAATCAGGTATTTTGCCCACTGCTACTTCTGAGAAATCGGAATGATTACCTGCTACATCGACAGCAATGATTTTATAGTAAATAACTGTATTAAGCATAAATACATTGACCTTATCTAAAAACATATTTAAATCTGTTGGTACTTCGGTGATTTGATTAAAGACTTGATTTAAATTCATTGAATAATATACTTTATAGCCTTCGATGTCATCTTCTTCATTATGATCCCAGGTAATTATACATAATCCACTTGAATCTACAGTTGCTTTTACATTCTTAGGAGGTGCCGGTTTAATAGAATCTTTTAGGTAAATTGTAGCTACTTGTGATGGATAATATTTTCCATTAAAATCTACAGCATATACAAAATAAATATTATAAAGCCCCTCTTTCACGTATGAATGTGTAAATTCCTTAGTGCCAGGTGGAAGTAACTCTTCAGTAATAAAATCAATATTTTCTTGTGCAAATGTGTTAGCATGAGAAATAAAATAACCTTGTAATTTTTGAATATTAACGGGTTCTTTCCATGTAATTTTAACTTTGTTTTCGCTGATTTGAATTGCTTTTACGTCGGTTGCTGGATCTAATACTTTTTCTTTTATTCCTACTCCACTTACTATATAAGAATATTTCGATGTATCTCCAAAACCGTCGACACCATAAATCCTATAATAAAATGTTCTACCATTTTCTACAGTATCTAAATAGGTATGAAATGAATATAGTGGTCTAGGATATAGTGGTCTAATTTGACCTACAGAATTAATTGAATCTAAAGTACTTGGTGCATATTCTGGATATCTAGATTCTAATTCTTCTTGAGTATCTTCTGATGTTAAATAAGGAGTTTTGTTAATTGGGACGAAATTAATACTATCAACACTTTTCTCAAGGAAATATGCAGTAAAATAATTATCTCGTCTCCATTGCAATTTGATATATCCATCTCCCGATTCTGTAAAAACATCAGTTGGAGTCATAACTAATTCATTTTTAAAAGAGATATCAATATCATATATTACTGGTTTTACATTTACAATGCTCGTATCAACTAATGGTACAATGCGAAGTACGACTGAAGAATCTTGAATGTCTTTTAAATCTCTGATTCTAAATGAATAGCGTAAACCAATTGCATCAGCTACATCTGGGTCTAAGTCTGCTGCCAAAAGAGTATAAGCATACCTCATATCTTGAGCATCTTCTTGTGCTTTCATTGTAGCAATTGGACCTGTTTCTTCACCACGCAAATCTACGTCTCCATATAGAAATTCAGTGGCTACCATACCCTGAGGGTGTTTTTCATCCTTATAGCGTTCGATCATTTGCTCTTGCGAAAGTGGTTTAAAAATTGCATCTCGCACTGGCACATAACGCTCTACTATTTGAGGGTTATCTTCGGTTCCTATTTCATCATAGAATACACGCTCTATCCTGTAACCATATTTGTTACAAATTAGCCATAAGACAGAATTATTAGGTGCCCAACGCACTACAACGGAATCACCATAATTTCTTGCTGTTACTAATATCTCAGGTTCTATTTTCTCCTGAGCGTTTGCTCCACATATATGGAGGAAAATTATACTTATAAATATCAATATTTTTTTCATATGTTTTTGTCTTTATGATTGTGTATAAAATTAATTGAAAATTTGGAAACTATTTATAAAATTTCTGTGATTTAATCTCTAATGGTCTAAATCCATTACGGAAATATAAGGTTTTAATAGTATGTTCACCTAAAATCATATTCAATAAAATATTATCAATTGGTCTATTTAAAGTATCTTCGATTTCCAGCTTATAATTTTGAAGATACAATTTCCTTAGGGTCATAGCATTAGCTTGCATATTTGGTTTTGCTTGGTATAGAGCAATATTTTCTTTTTTGTCCCATGCGTTTTTCCATTTGCCATTGCCCCAGGTATGTGAATCAATTCTATCGTTAGTATATATTGCATTATCAGCATAATCAGCAATTTTTTGGGTTACACCTAAATCTTTTAAATTACCAGTATTTACTTCAATTCGATCTATAATAGAATTTATATCAAAATTTTGAATTCCAATGTCATAATTTTTGTTCAATAAATGCCATTTATATAATAAATCATCGGCTAATCTCATTGCCATTCCCAAATGTGTAGCAACTGTTCTAAAATTATCATATCTAAAATAAATTCCTCTATATTCTTTTTTATCTCTATAAATAGTCCCATTATTAATTTCATCATCAGTTAATCTATCTTCAAAATTGGATTTTCCTTCACCATGTTCTATACCAAAATATTTAGGAGTTGACAAAAATACTTTAAACGATTCTTCACTTGCAGTATAATCTCCACCATTAAACTTAAAACTACTAGAAGCAGACTTAATTTGATTTAAAAAATGTCTATACTTTTCTATTACATTTGAAAATAATCTTGTATCAGAAGATTTTGCACCATAACTTATATTTAATAGAATCTTTGCTGGTGTCAATTCTGCTTGGTAACCATCGAAAGCTTTTGAAGTATAAACTTCATCTTTAGTAGTACTTTCAGGAAATTTTGCTCTAATTAATGGTGTATAACTATATAGTCTCAAACCTCTATTGTTTTCTTTTTGTAAAATTTTTATATATTCAACATTTACTACATTTCCGTCAATCTTTTTGTAATGTGAAGGCTTTGAATTTATCCAAGGATGATCAAAATTACGTTGTAATTCGATTAGAGTGAATTTATCTTTAATGTCTTTATATTGCGAAGTCCTAAAATGATATTCAAAAATATTTTTAATGTCGGCGCTTCTCTCTCTGAGTATTCTATCTTGAATAGATTCTTCTTTTTTAGATTTATCTGAAAGTTTATCTGAAGATTCACTTTTTTGGCCCGTAATTCTATCGGTCATCTTTGTAGTAGAAGAAACCTCGTATGATTTTGAAGCAGTATTATTATTTACAACATAAGTATAATTTGTGGTTTGATACCCGGTTTGAGACTCGGCAGAAGATGTATTTAGTGTAGCATAATTGTTATTACTACCAGTATTAGATTTTCCAGAATTTTTTGCATTTATATTTGAGCTAGATTTTCGCCCATTATTTAAACTATAGATATTTGTGCTACTTTTAAAAGTGGTTAAACCATTAGTATTTATATTTGAAAAATTATTTTTAGCTTTTGTTTCTTCTTCAGGTACATCCCAAGATCCCAATAATTCTGGATTTGCATCTTTTTGATCATTTGTTAAACTAATTTCATCAGCTGATGCTTTATTATTAGATCCAATTTCCGAAACTGTGTCTTTTTTCGCATATTGAGCATCTACTTGACTTTTATTAACTACATAAAAACGTATTTGGTAAATATTTTTTTGTATTAAATCTTTCATATCAAATATAATTACTGGTTTGTTGTTTCTTCTTGTAAAAGCATAATTAAATGTTATAGGAGGTTGCTTTTTATCTGTTAAATTTATAAATTGACCAAAAAGTGCATCCTTCCCTAAATTTATATCTCTTTTTTCAATCAAATATTCCTGAGAATAAGCTAAATTTATAAATCCTTTTTCTCCATTCTTTGAGAAAACTTCATATTGTCTATCCATTGGATATGCATCAACAATGTTATCTTTGT
>CALLXS010000043.1 GCA_937875295.1 uncultured bacterium
TGATTTTAAGGAAAAAAGATAATATCCAAAATGTCATTGATTTTAATTATCCTTCTGGTGCATATTTTATAAAAGCTACTTTAAATGGTAAAACAGAAACTTATAAACTAATTAAGAATTGAGGAAATAATGAAAATATATATATTAATATTGACAATTTTTATTTCTACTTTAAGTTTATTTGCTCCCAAATGCGAAAGAGTTTAAAATCTGTTATAATTTTAAAAAATAATTCTAATCAATATCATCATAAAATAAATGTGATAAGGTAAAAATATAGAATATAACCATAAATTATTTGTACACTAAGGATGTGTCATTTATAATAATACTTAATATGAGCTTAAAGTTTGTCTAAGAACAACCACTCGTAGAACCACAATCTTCGCATACAGTACAACTTCCACTTCTTTTTACTCTAATTGAACCACAATTTAAGCATTGTTCTCCAGTATATCCACTTGCTTTTGCGTTCATTTTGTTTATATTAAAATTGCTGATATCGTTATCCTCATTAGGGAAGAGTTCAACTTCTAAAACTTCGCTTTCATCATTTGGTTCAATAATTTGTTTAGAAATATCATTAAGATTAATTTTATTGTTGTTAGCGTGATTGTTATTTGAATTATTAATATTAAATTCATCAACAGCGGTGACATGAACGAAATCAGTTCTACCTAAATAATCATAACCTAATGATCTAAAGATATAATCAAGAATAGAGGTTGCATTTTTAATTGTTTCATGTCCTATTACAGGACCTGCAGGATCAAAGCGAGTAAATGTGAAAGTATCGACAAGCTCTTGAAGTGGTACTCCATATTGTAATGCTTTAGAGACTAATATCGCAAATCCATTTAATAGACCTCTAAAAGAAGCTCCTTCTTTATACATGTCTACAAAAATTTCGCCTAATTTCCCATCTTCATATTCACCAGTTTTTAGGAAAACTTTATGTCCGCCGATATAAGCTTCACGAATTAAACCTTGACGTTTTTTTGGTAATTTTTCTCGCTCAGGTATAATTTTAAGTTTGCTCTTTAATTTTTCTTGGAATTCTTTGCCTTGTAATCTTTGTTCTAAATCATCTTCATCTTCTAACCAAACTTCTTCGTCTAAACCATTAATTAAATTAGTGTTTAATGGTTGAGAAAGTTTAGAATTATCGCGATAAAGTGCTATTGCTTTTAGACCTAATTCCCATGCTTTCGTATAAACAGCATCAATTTCTTTAAAAGTTACTTCAATTGGCATATTAACTGTTTTCGAAATAGCACCGGATAAGAATGGTTGAGCAGCTGCCATTATTTTTATATGAGCTAAATAATGAATAAATCTTTTTCCAATTACTCCACATTTGTTGGCAGTGTCAAATACTGGTAAATCTTCTTCCTTGAGGTGAGGAGCACCTTCTACAGTCATAGTACCACAAATGTAATTATTTGCTTGTTCTATTTCAGTTTCTGAAAATCCAATTGCTTTTAAAATATCTATGTTTGGATCATTAATTTGATCTTTTGTTAAACCGCATTTTTCTAAAATACTGTCGTCGATATTCCATTTATTAAAAGCGAAGCGAATATTAAATACATTTGATAATTGCTTTTCAATATTATTAATTGTTTTAATATCAAACCCTTTATCGAGCAAACTATCTATATTTATCGTAGGGCAATTTTTTAATTTAGGAATACCTTTTGTATATTGTTCTATATCAGTAATTTCATGTTCTGAATAACCCAATTTCTTTAAAGCATGTTTCACTGAATTATTTACAATCTTAAAATATCCACCACCGGATAATTTTTTATATTTTACAACAGCGAAATCAGGCTCGATTCCAGTTGTATCGCAATCCATAACTAAACCGATAGTACCAGTTGGAGCAAGTACGGTTACTTGGGCATTTCTAAATCCATACTTTTGTCCTAAATCTAGTGCTTTATCCCAAGATTTTTTTACAGCTTCAAGTAGCTTTTTATCACTGAATTTAGGATCAATACCCATTGGTCTAATTGATAATAATTCATATTCCTTGGATTTCGCATTATATGCTACTCTACGGTGATTACGAATAACTCTAAGCATATCTTGCTTATTTAATTCGTATTTCTCAAATGGGCCTAATTCATTTGCCATTTCTGCTGAAGTTGCATAAGCTTCGGCAGTTAAAATACCAGTAATTGAAGCAGTATATGCTAGTGCTTCATTAGAATCATAAGGAATACCATTTACCATTAATAAAGAACCTAAATTTGCATAACCGAGACCCAATGACCTAAATTGATAGCTTAATTCAGCCATTTCTTTAGAAGGGAATTGAGCCATTAGAACCGATATTTCTAGAATAATTGTCCAAATTCTAATGGAGTGTTTATATTCATCAACAAGAAATTCTTCTTTTTCAAAATCATAGAATTTAATTAAATTAATACTTGATAAATTACATGCGGTGTTATCAAGGAACATATATTCACTACATGGATTGCTTGCATTAATTCTACCGGATTGAGGACAAGTGTGCCATTCATTTATAGTAGTATCATATTGCAATCCTGGGTCAGCACATTTCCAAGCAGATAGACAAATTTTATTCCATAGATCTCTAGCTTTCACAGTTCTGGCAACTTTTCCATCGGTTCTCCAAGTAAGATTCCAATTATCATTATTTAATACCGCAAGCATAAATTCATTAGATACTCTTACTGAATTATTAGAATTTTGACCACTTACAGTAACATAAGCTTCACCTTCATAATTAGTATTATACTCATCAATATCAATAGAAGTATAGCCTTGCTCTACTAAAGATAAAGTGCGATGGATATAGTTTGCAGGAACACCACGATGTACAGCTTTTTTAATTAAACTCTTAAGTTCAATATTCTTCTCAATGTTTGTGCCTTTGACTAAGGCAATATCAATTATGGCTTTTAGAAATTTTGAATTAATCTTTGATCCTGAAACTAATGCAGCAACTTTTTCTTCTTCTTTAGTTTTCCATTCGATAAATTCTTCTATATCAGGGTGATCAACATTTAATACGACCATTTTTGCTGCACGCCTAGTAGTTCCTCCAGATTTTATAGCACCAGCTGCTCTATCATATATTTTTAAAAAACTCATTAAACCAGAAGATTGTCCTCCACCTGATAGACTTTCTCCAGCACCACGTAATTTTGAAAAATTTGAACCTGTACCACTACCATATTTAAAAATTCTTGCTTCACGTAATAAAAGATCAAAGATCCCCCCCTCATTTATTAAATCATCATTTACAGATTGAATGAAGCATGCGTGTGGTTGTGGGTGTGTATATGCATCGAAACTTGTTGTCATTTCTTTTGTGTCAGGGTCAATATAAAAATGCCCTTGACTACTTCCTGTAATTCCATAACTCCAATTTAATCCGGTATTAAACCATTGTGGTGAATTTGGAGCAGCCATTTGATTCAAAATCATATAAATAGATTCATCATAAAAAGCATTTGCATCCTCTTTACTTGAGAAATAATTATATTTTTCACCCCAATACTTCCATGTACCGGCTAATCTATGAGCTACTTGTTTGATAGAATTTTCAGAACCGGTTACTATTTTACCTTCTTTATCTTTTATTATATTACCATTTTTATCTTTTTGAGGTACTCCAGTTTTTCTAAAATACTTTTGCGCCAAAATATCCGTTGCTACTTGAGACCATTGAGCAGGGACTTCTACATTCGACATTTCAAATACAACAGAACCATCAGGGTTCTTCATTATTGATTGTCTTAGTTCATAATCGAATTGCTCAAAAACGTCTTTATCTTTATTTGTAAAAATTCTATTTATTTTCATTATTGCTAACCTTTATTTAAATTTAATTATTAAAAATTTTATAAAAAAGTGTTAATTTAGGAGTTGCAAATTATCATTAAATTATTAAATTAATATATTAAATTTTTCCACATTTATTATTTATTAATAGAAATATTACGAAATGATTGAAATTTTAAAGGATTTAGACTATTTACTTTTGCACATTATAAATATTGATTTTTCTAATGTCGTTTTAGATTTTTTAATGCCGAAAATTACAAATGTAAGGTACTGGATCCCAATCTATATTGTTTGTGGGATTTATTTAATTTATAGGTTCAAAAAAAGAGGAGCTCTTACTGTATTATTTTTAATTTTATGTCTTACAATTACAGATAATTTAAATCATAGAGTAATTAAAAATTATTTCAATAGGAAGAGACCTTGCCATAAAAATATTGAACTCAACAAAATAATTGGTTGCTCTGGTGGTAAAGCATTTCCATCTTCGCATGCATTAAATAATTTTTCTATAGCATTTATTTTAGCACATATTTTTCGGAAAAAGAAATGGTGGTTTTATTCTATTGCCTTTGTAATAGCATTCACTCGTATTTATTGTGGTGTACATTTTCCTTTTGATGTATTAGGTGGGATAATAATAGGACTTGGGTTTGGCTATGTTTTTACTAAAATATATGATAAGCTCTGTGACAAATATCTTATTACTCCTATTTTATAAATAACATAGAATTATTTTTGTAAAAATCCAGAAAAGTAATTTTTTCAATTGGAGATTATTTTAAAATAAATAACTAGGATTAATAATCATATTAAATATTAAAAATTTTAATTAAAAATAAAATATTTTATATAAAAATTAGTAATATATTAAATATTCAGCTTAAATTAATTAAATATAATTTCGCGAAATAATGAATGAATTTCAAATATCAGATTTGCTAAATATTCTTTATGCAGTAATCGCAGGTGGATTAATTGGTTTCGAGAGGGAATATCGAGATAAATCTGCAGGATTACGTACCTTGATGTTTATTTGTTTAGGTACTACAGTATTTACAATACTTTCGGCAAAATATACAGGAGGTGATCCTTCCAGAGTAGCTGCTGGATTAGTAACAGGTATTGGATTCATTGGTACTGGCGTTATAATGAGGAATAGAGGCCATATTACTGGTATTACTACTGCTGCTTTAATATGGGTAACTGCTGGAATTGGTATGTCGATAGGATTAGGAATGTATTATATTTCTATATTTACTCTTCTTATTACAATGATTTTATTATGGATTTTACCATTATTAGAATTTAAATTTTCGCATCAGAGAGAAGCAGTTGAATATTCAATATTAATAAAGAACAATGACACAACTCTTAACGAGATTAAAAAAGAAATTCTAAAATCTAAAATAACAATTTTAGATGAATCCTATGAAAAAGATAAAGAGACACTAATCGTCAATTTAAATATACTAGGAAATAAAAATTCACATAAGTTAATAAATAAATACTTTGTAGATAATCATAATATTGAAAAGTGTAGTATTTTATAAAACAATAATTTAATTTTAATAAAAGATGAGTAAAAACAACAAAACTGATGAATTAATAATAACTGAATTACCTAGAGCACAAAAAGCTTATGATAATAAAGAATTTGTCCATAGCGATCAGGGTAGAATAATCCGTTTAATAGCAGAATATACCGAGCCTGACTTTCATTTTGAGAAATATCATATTGATAAATACATATTATTCTTTGGTTCAGCTCGTATTATCTCAAGAGCAAAATTTAATGATAATTTATCATTTCTTGAGTCAAAATTGCAAATATCAAATGATGAACAAAAAGAGAACATTCAAAATGAAATAAAAAAATTAAAAAATTTAGAGGAAACTACCCAGTATTATGATGATGCCTTTGAATTATCAAAGATGCTCTCAGATTGGTCATTAAAGTTACCTCCTAGCAAGAGATATGCAATTTGTTCGGGAGGAGGACCTGGGATAATGGAAGCTGCTAACAAAGGAGCTTTTGTAAGTGGAAATAAATCTGTCGGATTAAATATCAGCTTGCCTTTTGAGCAAAATCCTAATCCATATATTAATCCAGAATTAAATTTTGAATTTCATTATTTCTTTATGAGAAAATTCTGGTTTTCAAATTTCGCTAAAGCAATTATAATCTTTCCAGGTGGATTTGGTACTATGGATGAAATGTGGGAAATTCTCACATTAATTCAAACTCATAAAATAAAATTAGAAATACCAATTGTTATTTACGGTAGTAAATTTTGGAAGAAATTAATCAATTTTGAATATATGGTCGAAATGGGTTTAATACATAAAAATGACCTTGATTTATTTAAGTTCATTGATACTACTAATGAAGCATATGATTATATTGTTAATGAACTAACAAGAATATATAAATTATAATTCACTTGCTTGGTCTAACCATAATTTCATTGATGAATCTGATACCATTTTCCAACCTGCACGAGGTGAAAGTGATATTTCCGTAATTTGTGGTCCATCAGGTACACATGACCTTTTGAATTGAGAATTAAAGAATCGTTTGTAAAATGAAATTAATTTTTCCTTGATATAAATTTCAGAAAAGTCACTCTTAAAAGCTATATTTGTTAATAAATATAGCTTTTTGGGTGAATAACCATAACGAATAAAATTATAAATAAAAAAGTCATTTATTAGATAAGAACCAATTTTATCTTCTGTTTTTTGTTGCAACTGATTATCTTTGCCAAGTGGTAATAATTCAGGGGAAATTGGTGTGGTCAAAATACTTTCAAGTATTTCTTTGATTTCGTTATTATTTATAGTTTCTTTTAGACTTGAAATAATATATTGCATTAAAGTTTTTGGTACACCGCAATTTGGATTATACATTGAAATATGATCACCATTATAGGTACACCAACCTAATGCAGATTCTGATAAATCTCCTGTACCTAATACAATTCCATTTACTTTGTTAGAAATATCCATTAATATCTGAGTACGTTCCCTTGCTTGTGCATTTTCATATACAACCGAAGTATCATTAATATTATGAGAAATATCAATGAAATGTTGCTCAATTGATTTTCTAATAGAAATTTCCCTAAATGAAGTTCCATAGGCTTCAGCTAGCTTTTCTGCATTTGATTTAGTTCTTTCAGTTGTACCAAATCCGGGCATAGAAATACAGTGAATATTTTTTTTATCTAATTGCATTAGATTATAAGCTTCATTTGCTACAATTAGTGCAAAAGTAGAGTCTAAACCTCCAGATAAACCAAGTACTAAATTCTCACAATTAATTGAATTTAACCTTTTTATAAGAGCTGTAGCTAATGTAGTTATAATTTCATTTGGATAGATTGGTAATTTATTAATTTCATTTGGTATAAATGGTGTTTTATCAACATTTCTATTTAATTTATTTACTTCAGAATTATTTAATTGAATATCAATTGATTGTGTAGGAAAGAGTTTATGCTCAAAATCAAAATTATTTATATTTTTAATTTTTTCAGAAATTAAAATATCTAAATCAATATCGGAAATAATAGTCTGCGAATAAAATTGTAATCTCTGAGTCTCATTTAAAATTTTCCCATTTTCAGCAATTATGGAATGCCCTGAAAATACACTTTCTGCGGAAGACTCTCCTGGTGAAGGACAAGCGTAAATGTAAGCACAATTGAATTGTTCGGATATAGCAGTAATATGTTTTCTGCGATGTTCTGCAGATCCTATTATTTCAATTGATAATGAGAGATTAAAAATTATGTGAGAATTTATTTTTGTTTCTATAGAATTATATGGAGCTAAAGATAAAATGTCATCAGAAACAACAGAAAACGACACACTAATTTGATTATTATTATCAATAATATTAAATAAGCATTCTTCGAGAATTGGAATATTGTATTCACCGATTGTACAATATTCATTTGCTAATTTACTTGTATCAGAAAAATATCTTTTATCGCTTTTTGATAAATTACTTTTTGGAATTATTGCTAATATTTTTCCTTCATTAATGATCGCATTACAATTATATATTTTAGAATTTATTATAGTAGGGAATCCTATTAAAATACATATTTTGTGCAATGATGATAATTCGCTTATTTTCACTAAATATGAATTTATTCTTTCGTATATATTATTTTGAAAAAATAAATCTTCACCCGAAATTGATGTTAATGCTAATTCAGGAAATGCTATTATTTGTGCTGAATTTTCAGAAGCGAATTCAATTGCAGATTTAATCATATTAAAATTAAACTCTAAATCCATAACTTTGCATTCTGGAGAAGATACAGCT
>CALLXS010000044.1 GCA_937875295.1 uncultured bacterium
GGAATTTGAAGATATTCCTGATACATTAACCCCAATGGTAGAGAGCAAAATTAATAATAATATCATAAATGCAATTGCTAGAGACGATAGAATTAATGATGCTGGAATAAAAAGAATCGAAGGTCAATTTCTAGAAAATTTGATTCTTAATTTACCTAGGTATGACGAAGGTACAGCACAAGTACAATTTACAATTACTCCGGCTAATCCAAGTGTTGATGCAAAAGGGATTATTAATATTTCCGATGCTGCCGCAAATTTAACTACTTACTCAGTTTGTTATTATTACGATACACAAAGAGATAAATATATTCTAATTTTCCAAGAAGGCGAAATCCCTGAATGCAAACCAAAACCAGCTCTTCAAATAGGAGCATTGGTAGGAGTAAATAGGAATTTCACCCTTATAGATAAAAATACATTTTATCAAAATAATAATGGTGAATTTAGAGATAATAAATTGCTTAATAAAACAATTGGTTTTTATATTGGTAAGCAATTCTTTAATCAATGGACATTTTCTGCTACTTTAGCTTATACTAATTATAATGGGTTTTCAGAAATTAACGGTAATATTGATAGTATCAGAAATATATATACAAATAGATTAAATGCTCATCAAAATTCGAAATTATTATATATCAAAGGTGACTTTATTGAATTAAATGCAAGAGCAGAATATCATTGGAAATATAGAATATATGGATTGTTGGGTTTAAGTGCACAATTTTCTCCAAATATTAAATTGGAAGTACTTGATAATATTATTAAACCTGAAGATTTTGTATTTAGCGAAAATAATCAACGCACAAAGAAAGATTATAATCCTAAATTTGATGAATCTAATGTAAATAAATTATCTTTTGGTACTCTTCTAGGAGTGGGTTATAATTATTCGCTTGGAAGAGGCTTCACTTTATTTGGAGAGTTTAGCACACGACTACCGATTAACTCAATGCTTTCTTCTGAAGCTTGGAGAATATTTAGATTAAATCTTAATATTGGACTAAAGTATAATATTTAATAATAATTAATAAAGATTAAGTAATTAGAAAAAAAGACAGAGATATTTCAAAAATCGCAGATGCTGTAAATTACAATGAATTTTATGCACTCTTCTGCCAATAAAT
This sequence comes from uncultured bacterium, assembly GCA_937875295.1. Taxonomy (GTDB): domain Bacteria; phylum Bacteroidota; class Ignavibacteria; order Kapaibacteriales; family UBA2268; genus CALLXS01. The sequence goes on from CALLXS010000044.1 coordinate 1,131, forward strand.
CTGTCTAGTTTTTTCTAAATTTAATTACTTTTTTTTATTGAATATATTAAGGGATATGAAATAAATCAGAATTAATATACTTAAATAAGGGAATATATCTCCAATAGACGAATAAATCGTAATATAATTGACTGCTGGAATATCTTCTATTGTTCCAGTATCGCAGTATGGTTTAGCTTGTTTAATAATTGTTCCCGTTGGGTTAATAAAACCTGAAATCCCAGAATTTGAGCAACGTGCTATAAATCTTTTATTCTCAATTGCCCTCATTTGAGCAATTGCAAAATGCTGAGCTGGACCAAAAGTATATTTGAACCAAGCATCGTTAGTAATAATAGTAAATATTTCTGCACCATTTTTTGCAAATTTCCTTACAAAATTTGGTTGCGTAGATTCAATACAAATAATTGAAGGTATAGAAAAACTTTCATTTTCTCCCAAATGACACTTTAGATTCGATTGATTCCAACCTAATCCCCAATTAGAAATACCTACATCCCAGCCTATAAAATCTTGAGCAAAGGAGAATATTTCTACATAAGGTAATCTTTCGGAAAATGGAGTAAGTATCATTTTTCTATAAATTTGTATAGTATCATTGTATTTATTTGGAGAAATCAATATAGAACTATTATATGATTGATAAAATATATCTTCATTTCCATATTTCTTTGCTGTAACGGGGGCAGAATCAATTGAATCATAGAAAAATATTTCAGAGAACCCGGTGATGATAGAAATATTATTTTTGTCTACCCAATTTTGCAGTTGAGGTACATTATAAGGCTTGCTATTCATTTCTGGGTTTGAATATGTTATTGAAGTTTCGCTCCAAAGCGCTAAATCATATTTGTTGTTGGCTTCTAATAATGAGTCTTGCACCTTAATATGTTTATTAATATTATCGTAAGTACTCATAGACCATTTATCCCATGGGTCAATATCAGGTTGAATAATTGCAATTTTTAATTTTTTGGCAGAAGAATAATTTTCAAATTCATTAAGTTTAAAAGCGGAATAAACAAGTGGAACAGTAATTAATAGAAGTAACAATAAGATATTTTTCTTTACTGAATTTATGTTTAGAAAACTTTTAATTCTAAAATCATTTTCTACGAATTGAATAATTAATTTATAAATAAATACATTGATGTATAAAATAAATAAACCTAAAAGCCAAACGCCTCCGATATCTGCAATTTGATTCCAGTAGAAATTATTTGTTTGAGTATATCCTGCAGCTATCCATGGGAATGCAAAATCAGTTTTAGACGTGAACCAATCATAAAAAGTCCAAATTAAAGGGAATAGAAGTAAAGCTGTATTGAAATTAAATCTTTTCCTAAAAAATTTATAGATATAAAATACAATAAAATAGAAAAATGGGTGAAATAGAATAATTGCTATACCTGAAATCATTAAAAATGGATCTGCATTTTCTTGCCAACTGCCTACCCACCACAGAGTACCTAAATTTAGGAAAAAAGAAAAAGTATATGAAAGTCTATACCAATGTTCTGGTTTTTGCTCTAAAGCAAAAAGAATTGGAATAATAAATATGAATGCTAAAGCATTAAATGGCATTGGTGGAAATGCAAGAGCAAAAAAAACACCACCTAATGCTGAAATTAAATATAATTTAAATGTATTCAAAGAAATAAAATCAAAATTATAAAATGCAAAATTAAGAAGTAATTGTTGAATAACTATTAATTTTTAATGAAAAAAATAACAATATTTCAAAAATACAAATTGTAAAAAATTACCCTCGAAAGTACTTCTGACGAGGGTGATATTTTTAATTATAAATTTAAATCAATTGATTATAATTCTTGATTTAAATCGCATGCTCTCTTTCCACCATATTCTTTGACTAAAATATCATCATAATAGTCTGAAATAGTAGCTACTGCATCGACAGTATTTAGCAATTCATTCTGATTTAAATTAGCACCAGAAATTGAATGTGTGAAAATTATTGTTCCATCGAAAAGGAGACCAAAACCGCCAAAATGAAGTTCTGCATTTTTGCGTAGTAAAAATTGCATCAAATCGTTTGTGATATGTGCTCCATTTACGACATTAGCACTACATTCAATACAAGTATCATCATCTGTATATGGACGAACTACAAGCATAACTTGAGTCGAGCCACGAGAGATAGTATATGCCCCTGTATCAAAGTGTATATATTCTGGGAACTTATCCTTGATAATTTTCTCTACTTTTTCAATAGTTTCATTTATCAGAGCTTCGGGAGTCTGAATATTTGGATTCATTTCGCTTTTATTTAAAATTTCATTTTGCATTGGAATACTCTAAATTAGTTTTTAAAAATTATTCTTCTGTTTTAGAAGCAGGTGGGAGCATTCCCATTTTTTCTTTTAATTTTAATAATTCATCATCAACGTCAGCAGCATCGAGCTGTTTAAATTGGTCAGTTAAATCAGTATTTTCATCAGCTAATTGGCCATAAGCTTCAGCTTGAGATTCAAGTTGTTCAATTTTTGTCTCATATTTGTCAAATTTACTAAATGCATCGGAACCAACACCGGAGAATGTCGCTGAAATTTGTTTTTGAGCTTTTGCAGCTTGAGATCGAGCAATAAGAGTGCTTTGGCGACTTCTTGCTTCGTCTAATTTTGATTTAAGCGAATTAAGTTGCTGTCTTAGTTTATCAGCTGTTTCGCTAGCTTGCTTATATATTGGCTCAAGGTCAGCAATATTTTTTTGAGAGATATTTTTCTTTTCAAGAGCAGATTTTGCCAAATCTTCTCTACCTGCTTGAAGAGCTTTTACAGCTCTTTGTTCCCATTCATCAGATTCATTTTTTGCTTTTTCTAATTTTCTGCTGAGTGATTTTTCGTTAGCAATTGAATTTGCTACAGCTAAAGTAGCTTTATTAACAGATTCTTCCATTTCGATAATCATCTGTTTGAGCATTTTTTCGGGGTCTTCTGCTTTATCAAGAGCATCGTTTACATTGGATTTGAAAACGTCGGAAATCCTACTGAAAATTCCCATTGTTTGCCTTTCAAATTATAAATATTGAATAATTAATTTTTAACTAAATCGTATATATTACTTTAAAATTGAAGTAAAATAGATTTTAAAATAGAATATATTAGATAAATAAACGTAAAAAAAAATATATTATTGGAAATAAAATTATGAATTTTAATTTATCAGAAATGATGGAAAAAGCACGCAATGTGCAACAGGAAGTAGAAAAAATAAAAGCTCAATCTGCTAATATTATTGTTGTTGGTCAAGCCGGTGGAGGAATGGTTAGTGTAAAAATGAACGGTAATTACCAAGCAATGGAAGTCAAGATAAGTCCTGAATTAATACAAGAAAAAGATGCTGAAATGATTCAAGCACTTGTAGTTGCAGCAATTAATAATGCAACTAAAGAATTAGCTGAAAAGCTAAAAGACGAGCTTTCTAAAGTATCATCTCTTTTGCCAAATATTCCAGGATTAGATAAATTAGGTGGCTTTTAAAAATGCAATATACATCTGAGACTATTGAGGAAATGGTATCGTACTTTTCTTCATTACCAACATTAGGCAGAAAAACAGCACAAAGACTCACTTATCATTTATTAAAAAAAGATAATGATTTTGTGAATAATTTCGCAGAGACAATGAAAAAACTTAAGGAAAGGGTGCAATATTGCTCTATATGCAATAATTATACTGAACTAGATCCATGCCCAATTTGCTCTTCAGATTCAAGAAAAAAAAATATTATTTGCATAGTCGAAGAACCTAATGATGTCCTTGCAATTGAAAAAACAAACGAATTTAAAGGATTATATCATGTATTGCACGGATTAATTAATCCATTAGATGGAATATCTCCTCAAGATATTAAATTACAAGAATTAATACAGAGACTTAATGGTGTGGAAGAATTAATTTTTGCGCTAAATGCAAGTGTTGAAGGCGAAATAACTACTCAATATATTTCTAAACTTGTAAAACCTCTAGATATTAAATTAACCAGATTAGCACGTGGAATGCCTATTGGCGGTGAATTGGAATTTACTGACGATGCCACTATTGCAAGAGCTTTTGAATCAAGAGTAGAGATTTGAGAGAAGTAATGTTATACTATTTTAAGAGATGTTATTATTAGGCGTAACTTATAGATCTTAAAAATATTTTTATAAAAAAAATCAACCATATTTTTTTAATTATATGGTTGATTTAAAAAACAACTTTCATAAACTGACTATTGTTTATAAGAAGATAAGAATTCACCTATTAAATTAAATGCTTTAGTTAGTACTTCTTCTTGTGGTAATATTACAAATCTAAAATGATTTGTACCAGGTTTCTGACCAAATCCAGAACCCGGAACAGTTATCACACCTGTAGCTCTCAATAAATCAACACTAAATTTAGTATCATCAGCGACATTTACAGTTGGCATTGCGTAAAATGCTCCTGTTGGTTTGACTAAAGACATTTGTGGAATTTTAGATATTAAGTCATAGCTTAGATCACGTCTTTTTTCTAGAGTCTTTACTAAATTATGTACATGAGTCTGGTCTCCTTCTAAAGCAGCTGGGATAGCCCATTGAATTGGGTGATTAGCACATAATCTAGAACGTAAGATTCTATTTACTCCTTGTAATAAATCATGAAGTCTTTTTGCATCACCACTTGCGATACCCCAACCGATTCTAAAACCAGGAGCTACATAATTTTTAGATAGACCACAGAAAGTAATCATTGGTACATCGTGATTTAATGAAGCAAAAGGTATATGCTTTTTCCCATCGAAAATTAATTTATCATAAATTTCATCAGCTAAAATAAGCAAATTATGCTCATCTGCAATTTTAATAATGCCTTCTAAAGTTTCCTTGCTTGCAAGAGATCCTGTTGGATTATTTGGGTTAATAATAATTATTGCTTTTGTTTTATCATTTATTTTTGATTTAATATCGTCTAAATCAGGTTGCCAATCGTTAGATTCATCTAAATAGTATGGGTTTGGCTCAAGTTCTAATTTGCTTTGAATTGCAGTATAAAGAGGATAACCTGGAGTAGGCATCAGAAAATTTTCACCTCTATTTAAAAGTGAAGTAAGTACAATTTCAATAGCTTCGCTCGCACCAGTAGTTATGAAGACATCTTGAATATTTTTAATTCCTTTTTCTTCAGCTTCTTTGCGAATAGAATCAATTGCTGGCTTGATACCAGAAGATGGAGAATATCCATTTTTGTTTTCTTGCATTGCTTTATAAACAGCATCAATAATGTGACTTGGGGTTTTATGATCATATACATTGGGATCACCAATATTAAGATATAACAATTCTTTCCCAGTTTTTGCTACTTCATCTGCAACTACGATAATATCTCTAATTGCATATTTGATATTATGTGTTCTATCAGCAGACATAAAATTTCGGCTTTGCATTTTTAAGTCCTTAATTTATAAATGATTATTTGATTTTTAAAACTTTAATAGAATACAAATTTAAGATTTTTAAATATAATAAACGAATTATTTAATATTATTTTAAAAGAAATAAATACTTACTTTAATATTATTAATAAATATCATAATCAAAATGATAATAATTGAAGAATATTTCTCATTTTTTTTTATTGATTTTTGCATTCAATTCTCAAAAAATAGTTAATTTTGTATTAGATAATATTTTATAGATATAATTATAACGATAAATAAATAACTATAACAAATTAATAATTTAAATTGTGAATTTAGAAAACATAAATAATTACGTTCCTGATCCAACTGTTCGAAGGCTATCTCACTATAAATTCCTTTTAGAAAATATGAAAAAAGAAGGAAGATTAATTGTATCGAGCACATTAATTGCAAAAGAGTTAGGTTTTGATTCTATTCAAGTCAAAAAAGATATTCAATATTCAGGGATAGTGGGGCAACCCAAAAAAGGATACAAAATATCGGAGCTATTAGCAGGAATAGATGAAATTTTAAATTGGAACAAAGTTGAAAAAGCAATTTTGATAGGAGCCGGGAGCTTGGGAACCGCTTTAATGCAATATAATGGTTTCAAAGAAATTGGCTTAAATATAGTTGCATCTTTTGATAATGACCATAAAAAGGTAGGAAAATTTGTTAATGGGATAGAAATTATTGAAATGGATAGGCTCGAAGTTGCGGCGAAAATAATGAAAATCAAAATAGGAATAATAGCTGTACCAGAAGAAAGTGCTCAATCATGTGCTGACAAATTAATTGGGGGAGGAATAAAGGCAATTTGGAATTTTTCACCTAAAATAATCCAAGTGAAGAAGGATATTATAGTAGAAAATGCTCAATTTATACAAAGTCTTGCTTTATTAACATATAAAATTAGAGTAAATAAAATATAATTAATCTGGTTTTACTAGAAAATTATTCAACAGATTAAAAAAATATAATCTGAAAATAATTTTTTTTTGTTAATTTTATCTTCTTAAAAATTATAATTTATTTCAACTATCATTTCTACTATTTTTATAAATAAAAAATGTTAATCAGAAAAGAAGATGCCCTTGAATATCATAGTTCGGGCAAAAAAGGCAAAATTGAAATTGGTATCACAAAACCTTGCACAACTCAAAGAGATTTATCTCTTGCATACAGCCCAGGAGTAGCTGTTCCTTGCTTAGAAATCGAAAAAGATGTAAATACTGCTTATGAATATACTGCTAAGGGTAATTTAGTAGCAGTTATATCCAACGGTACTGCGGTATTGGGTTTAGGTAATATAGGACCTGAAGCAAGTAAACCTGTAATGGAAGGGAAAGGTGTATTATTTAAAATATTTGCAGATATCGATGTATTTGATATTGAGTTAAAATCGAAAAATATCGACGAAATAATTCAAGTATGTGAGAATTTAGAACCTACTTTTGGTGGTATAAATTTAGAAGATATCAAAGGTCCAGATTGCTTTTATATCGAAAGCGAACTCAAGAAAAGGATGAATATTCCAGTATTCCACGATGATCAGCATGGCACTGCGATTATAAGTGGAGCTGCATTGATCAATGCATGCGAAATTGCTGGAAAGAAAATAAACGAGGTCAAGGTTGTGTATAATGGTGCCGGTGCTTCAGGTATAGCGTGCGCCAAGTTTCACATAAGCCTAGGTGTAGATCCTAAAAAAGTAATTATGTGCGATTCGCAAGGAGTGATTTATAAAGGTAGAGAAAAAGGAATGAATGTCTTTAAGGAAGAATTCGCTGTTGATACCGATAGAAGAACTTTAGCTGATGCTCTTGTTGATGCAGATGTCTTTGTAGGATTATCTCAAGGAAATGTAGTATCTCAAGAGATGGTAAAAACAATGGCAATTAATCCAATTATTTTTGCTTTAGCGAACCCCGACCCAGAAATTATGTATGACGATGCAAAGATTGCACGTCCAGACGCAATTGTTGCTACAGGTCGTAGTGATTTCCCTAATCAAGTAAATAATGTGTTAGGTTTTCCATTTATCTTTAGAGGAGCACTCGATGTCCGCGCTACAGCTATTAACGAAGAAATGAAAAGAGCTGCTGCTTGTGCAATTGCAGCTTTAGCTAGAGAAGAAATTCCTGAAACTGTGCAAAGGGCTTATGTAGATGAAGAATTGGTATTTGGAAAGAATTATATAATACCAAAACCATTTGACCATCGCGTTCTAAATTGGGTTGCTCCTGCTGTAGCAGAAGCTGCAATGGCAACCGGTGTAGCTAGAATTAAAATCGATGATATTGAAGAATATAAGCTACAATTAAATGTAAGAATGGGACGCACAGAAAAAATTACTGCTCGAATGTTCCAAAAAGCACGCTCTAATCCTAAAAGTATTGTTTTACCAGAAGGAGAACAACCAAGAATTATTCAAGCTGCAATCAGAGCAGTAGAAATGGGAATTGCTAAACCAATTCTAATTGGTTCTCGCACGGTGATAAGAAAAATGATTGAAGACACTGGCTGCACTTGTGATGGAATTGAAATAATTAATCCATTGAAATATGAAAAGACTGAAGAGTTTATTGATGAGTATTTTAAATTAAGACAAAGGAAAGGTATTGTATACTCAGAAGCTCGCAAAAGAATGAGAACTCGTCCTAATTATTTTGCAGCAATGATGGTTCGATTGGGTTACGCAGATACGTTACTTTCTGGATATGCTGCGACATTTCCTGACACTGTTAGACCAATTCTTGAAATTATTGGCCAGCAAGAAAAATATCGCAAGGTATCTGGTGTGTTTATTGCAGTATCAAAAAATGACACTTATTTTTTAGCAGATTGTACTATGAATGTAGACCCAACTTCAGAGGATTTAGCAGATATTACTCTCTCTACTTGCGAATTTGTTAAGAAATTTGATGTAATTCCGCGGGCAGCATTGCTTTCTTATAGTAATTTTGGTTCTGTAATGGGACCTACAAGTACTAAAGTCCGCAAAGCTCTAAAATTAATCCGTGAGAAAGATCCTGAATTAATGGTTGATGGAGAATTGCACGTAGATAATGCTACTTCAACTAGTAGATTAAGAGAATTATATCCATTTAGTACATTAAAAGAAGCTGCAAACGTGTTAATATTCCCAGAATTAAATTCATCTAATATTGGCTATAAATTATTGAAAAATGTTGGTGGATTACAGGTAATTGGACCATTTTTAGTTGGATTAGAAAAATACGTACATTTAGTGCATTATGGCGAAAGCTTAAATTCTATAATTGATATGATAGCAATGACTTCAGCAAACGCATAATATAAAAAAGAGGCAATTAAATATAATTGCCTCTTTAATTTTTAGCGGAAAAATGAAATTATTATTTCTGATTATTCGCAATAAATTCTTCTACTTCTGGAATACCTCCTTGATAAATTAAGTATCCATTGCTTGGCTCGCTATCGGTGATTTCTCCATTAATTGGAGTAAGCATAATTTTATTAACTTCTTCTAAATCATCAGTTTGCCCAAGAGCCCATCCTAATTTCATAAAAGCTACTTCAGGAAGCATATTTGCTAATGGCACAACGCCTAATTGCAGCATTTCGCGACCAGTTTCATACACATACATTTGTACATATCCCCAAAGAGTTTGCACTGTCATATAGACGCCAACTCCTGCTTCTTGACATCTCTTTAGAGCAGGGTAAAGTGGTTTATTTACGTGTCCTAATCCAGTACCAGCGATTACAATACCTTTGTAACCATTTTCAATTAATGAATCAAAAATATCTGGTTTCATATCTGGATAATAATATACTATCGAAATTTTATCATTAAATACTGGGGTAACAATTGCGTTTTTATCTTTTCTTCTTTTTTTATAGTCATCACGAATAGGAGTAATTTTATTTCTATCTACCATAGCTATTGGAATATCTCCAATTGTTCTAAATGTTGAACGGTAGGAAGAGTGCATCTTTCGGACTCTAGTTCCTCTATGCAATAATCCATAAGAATCTGAAGTAGGACCAAACATACATACCATGACTTCAGCAATGTCAGATTCTGACGCAGTCTTTACTGCATGCATTAAATTAAGAGCTGCATCTGAACTTGGTCTATCACTTGAACGCTGGGAACCTACCATAACAATAGGGATAGGGGAGTTCTGTACCATAAAGGAAAGAACAGCAGCAGTATGATGCAAAGTATCGGTGCCATGCCCTACGACGATGCCTTTTACACCTTTTTCAATTTCCTCGCCGATAGCTTTGGCTAAGCCTATCCATTGTTCTGCTCCCATATTTTCAGAAAACACACCATATATTTTTTCAGTTTCTAAATTACAATAATCAGCTAATTCAGGAACAGATCCATATAACTCTCCAGGAGAAAATGCAGGAATAACAGCTCCAGTTCTATAATCTAATCTGCTCGCGATAGTGCCTCCAGTACCCAATAATTTAACTTTTGGTTTTTTAGGGTCGAATGGGAACTCTTTTTCTGGCACTTTATAAATAGCTTCTTTTTTACCTTCTGCTTCAATTTTAATGATTTTTTTAGCCGCGATACCAATATTATATCCTGTGTGTAGTTTAATTACAATATGTAAATCATCTGCAGTAACTGATCTTGGTAAAATTCTACCTTCATAATATCCACCATTATTTGTAGAGATTTTAGCATCGCTCCATACTTGAGCGTTATATTTTTTTAATACTTCTAGAGCTACTCCTCTATATCCTTTATATAAATCTTCGTTCATAATTATTCTCCTTTAGAAAGTAGTTCATTAAATATTTTTTTAGCATCAGCTCCATTAATTCTTGCTCTTAATTCGTGCATAATGAGTCCAAATAAATAATCGTCCATTTTATCTCGATGATAGAACTTAATATTTTTTGCTTTTTGAGTTTGTTTGTTAAAAGCACAAATGAAATCATTTTTATCTGCTATTTTAGGGAGCAATATTTCGTCGAAATCACCATTTTCAGCAGTTAATTTCATAACATAGAAAATGCCATCTTTAACTAATTTATCATTTTTAAAAGCATTGAAAATACTAATAATTGCATCATTAGTAAGAATAGAAGGATCAATTTTATTCTTTATCAATTTCTTTTTGTATTCTATTAATGCTTTTGCTACAAGTTTTGGTTCTATTTTTAAGTTATAAACTAATTCATCAAATAAATCTGCATCTTTTGAAACTGCAAGTATTTTAGCAGCTTCGCATGGAATATCAAGTTTTGAATATTTTTCTTCTCTTTCCCAATAGTAAACAGGTAGATTCTTTTTAATATTATTTAAGCGTTCTTCTGTAATTTCGATTGGAGGTAAATCAGTATCTGGATACATTCTTTCTGGTCCAGGTAATATTCTTTCAAAGCCATTGGTATTGTCAGGAAGCGCTTGACGTGTCTCAGATGGTATTCCTATACTTGCTTCTTTAGCTCTAATTGCAATTTCTTGAGCTCCGCAGGTGGAGTCTTCTTCGTTCCCCCATACAAGGACAATAGTATCATTTTCAGTTGCACCAGTGAATTTACGAATTCTTTGACCTTCGGTTGAAGTAAGTGATAATTCTCCACTATCAGAATAACAAATATTAGGTAAAGTAGTAAGACAAGCTATTACTCTTACGCGATCGCTTATTTCACGTGCAAATAATGTGTCAGTTTGAGTCTGCATATTAAGTATTCCTTTGAAATTTCTCAAAATCACACTTTTTACTCTTTTACCTTCTGCGACAGCATTATTTATAGGTGTATAATGTGCTTTTCTTAAAATATGCGTAACATCATCTATTTTCGATTCAAATGTGTCTTTATTGATACCTCGTTTATTTAATTCTTCTCGGATTTTTAGTAAATTCCATTGTCTCATAGCTTCGTTATAAGTAAGCCTAGGAATGCGTTTGATACTTGGTACACCTTTAATTTCAATTCGCGTACCGCCAGTTACAGACACATTAACGTCCTCTCGAGAAGCTCCTACTCCAGTTCTTACTTTTCCAGTAGAGCGAACAATTTTCCTTAAAATATTATTTACATCTGCTACTTCTTGTGGAGTTTTCATATCAGGAGCAGTAACGGTCTCTATTAGAGGCATTCCTAATCTATCAGTAAGGTAAACTCTTCTATGACCAATATCACTTGCTTCTCGGCATGAATCTTCTTCGAGAGACATTTGAATAATGTTAATTTTTCTATCTTTATATGGAACATAACCACCTACTGAAGTGATTGCAGTGCGTTGAAATCCTGTTGGGATACTTCCATCTAAATATTGCTTTCTTGCAATATGTACTTCATCGACAATATTCGAATTATACAGCATTCCTACTTCGAAAGCTATATCTAATGCTTCATCGTTGCAATGAAACGGAGGAGTATCATCCATTTCATAAGTGCAAACTGTTTTTCTATTTATTCTATAAATTATATTCTTTTTAGTCTTAAATTCCATTAAAGCTGTACCATCATACTCGCCAAGTTCAGAAAGTGTGGGACGCATGTGTCTAAGTATTTCAGCGTGGAACTCTTCTGAGTATTGTCCAGCAGGGCATCTACAGAATAATTTTTTGGAAGTAAGTAATTGCTGATGAACTTCTAATCCTGATTTAAATCCGATTTTTGCGTAATCTTCAGGAGTCATCATTTCAAAAGGTTTAAACTGGAAATCTTCCATATAATATGTTACCTTATTTTTATTTTTATAATTTTATTATCAAGTTTTATTTTAAAAAATAGAATTACAAATATACTAAATTTCAATAATAAAATTAAAAAAAACTGTTGCACTAAAATAATTAATATTTAAACGAAATTTTTAAATAATAAAAACTCTTAATCAAAAT
>CALLXS010000045.1 GCA_937875295.1 uncultured bacterium
TACCGGCAAAAGCTTTTTCATCGCCCTTAATAGACTCTTTTATTAACAAGCTTTCTCTTTCCATACCTCCCCTCCTTTCCCCGCACTTATTATAACGCAAATAAAATACAAATTACTGCACAAATAATAATTAATTTTAAAAATTAAGGTTCATCACAAATAATTCGTTATGATAAGTGGACTTATAAAAAAATCCAGAGGATTTAAGTGCATTTTACACTGCAATCCTTTGGATTTTTATGAAATAAAGTTACAATTTGTACCTATATTTTTTTAATCGGATGTCTGATAACCGTTTTTAATTTAGCAATTTCACATCTTCGCGGATCACTTAAATATATTTCATGATGAAATCTATTGTCTGTAATGTCAATTTTATATCCATTTTCTATTGCGTAATTTTCCATTAATTCAGTGGTTATAGGCTCATCATCATAAGAACCTAAGTGCATACATTGAACACACAGTCCTTCTTCATAAATGAAAAATTCAACCTTTGAAAAATCAGTTTTTTTCTTTTTTGCCGCTTCTTTGATTGCCCATTCAAAATCTTGATCTGTAACAAAATCAGGAAGTCTTATTACGGAAATAAAGTTTAACTCTTCTTTTTTATTGTAGTCCATGCCTTTTATTCCATCCTGCCACCAAAATCCTTCTAACGGCGGAACAACATATTCGAAATATCCGTCAATTTTATAATTACCTTTGTAGCTCATTTTTATTGTAAAAGCAATACTATATAACAATTCTATTGATTTTTTGTATTCTCCGTTTTCTTCGTTTGGATTTCCCTTTCCCTTAACTGCAATATAATTCATTTTAGGGATATTAACTATACCCGGTTTATTCTTAGGCATATAAAATTCCTTATATTCCTTTTTATAGTCAAAGGCCATAATGCTTCCTCCTTTTATAAATTAAAATTTCTTTATTCAATTAAAATTTGTGCCTTAAAGGATGTAAGTTTTGTATCTTCTTTAATCCCTTCTATGTATACAAGATTATCTTTAATATCTGCAGTGTCGGTATAAAGCTGTATGGTTTCTCCCGGCAATGATTCATGCATGTAATTAACATCGATTGATTTTACGGAATGCTTTTTATGTTTATCCACGCTGAAACAATCCATTATATAGTCGATGTATTTTGCGTTGTTCAAATGTTCATTGACGTCAATGTCACTGTATCCGACGGTCTTTTTGTAACTCAGCGCAAGACTCCCCGCCGGCTTTATTTTGCCAAGTGTACATTCAATTGCCCTTTTTCTTTCAATTTCCGGGAACTTCTCTTCTATTATGCTGCTTCTTCTCAGCCTTCTTTTGTTGAAATCAATTACAACCCACTGAGTAAAAGCTTTTGCGATTATATTTCTTTCTATGTCATATACAATAAAATTTCTGTTAAATTCCACCTTTTCAGGTTGTTCAGGCCAGGTTTCAATTATTATTTCTTCCTTAAATTTCGGATACCTAATTATGTCAACCCGTGCACGGTTTAATACCCATATTATGCCGTATTTTGATTGAATTACATTTCTGCCGACACCCAACCTGTTGGCATGCTCTGTTGCCATGTCCTGCAAATACACAAACAGCGAGCTTAATTTAAGCTGTTGCTTGAAATCAACTTCACTTACCTGTACGATATACCTCTTTTCAAAAATTGCTTCCATACTACACTCCTAAACACTTTATCTATTTCTCATACATAATTATACTTAATATCTAAATTAACTTTCATAAATTTATTTCTTTTTGCCGGAATTTAACAGCTTTTCAAAAGCCTCATATCGAGTTCTCAATGCCTTTTCATGATTTTCTTCGTCTGTTTTCAACTGTTCAAAAAACTTTTTTACTTTTAGGTCTTCCGCTTTTTCAGATAACATTTGATAATGTTTCTGAGCTTTAATCTCATCTTCAATCGCTTCTAAAATTCCATCCAATATTTGCTGCATGAGATATTCCTCCCTTATTTCATTTCCTTATGCTTTCTTACAAATGTTCACAAAGTATTCATTATTTCGATAGTTTTGATAGTTTTGCTACAACTAAAGTTATGTCATCATTAATTTTCTCATATTTTACAAAATCATTAAAATCCTCATGGATCTTTTTGACAATATGAGGTGGTTTATGATTATATATATCAGTAATCAACTTTTTCATTCTGTCTTCATAAAATTCATTATGGGATCTTTGCTCCGGCAATCCATCAGACATAATAAACAATGTCATTCCCGAAGATAATTGCAAAGTATGATCCTTATAATCATACAATTCAGCATCTAATGCAGTTGAAACCGGAAGACCTCCCTTGTTAAGCTCAATTATATTATCTTTATCTGCCACCAATATGGGACACATATGAAAACCTGCATTGCAATATGTTAATTCATAGGTTTTTAAATCAAACACTACAAAGAAAATGCAGACTAAATATTCCATTGGGTATCCTTCCTTTATATAGTGTTCAACAAAAAAATTCATGATATCTTTAGGTGACAGCACTTGTCCCGGTATATGTTTAAGCCTGAAATAGCTGCTTATAGTATCTTTAACAAAGATTGCAAGCATGGCGCTGTCTAATCCATGTCCCGACACGTCGGCAACAAAGCATGCATATTGCTCAAAATAATCATTTAACAAGCCATTATCCACCTTAAACACATCAAATAAATCACCGCCCAAATCTTGTGCCGGAATATATAAAGAAGCAAAAGAAATATTTTCCGCATCAGGAAGACTTTCAGGAAGAGACCGTTTATGAATCTTTATAGCATTTGCAACTTCTATATCTAATCTTTTTTTCATTCTCTCATACTCAGCATACTTTTCATTACCATAAACATATAAAAGATTATTCTTTTTAAACATCCTAATATGTAATTTCGTCAAACCAAGTTTTCCATCAAATAAAAGCTCCTCCGGGACGGAAGGTTTTTCAGATACGCTGTTAATAAAAGTTTCAGCCTTTTTTATGTGAATGTCCGCAACAATATCTAAAAAGCTTTTTTGTTTTAGCTCTGCATCGGCATACCCCAAGCTATACCGCATAGCCTCATTGGAAAAGATAATTTGCCCTTTCGCATTACAAACTAAAATATGGTCATCAATAATATCGGTTATAGTCCTGCTTAATTCCACAATATCAACGTTGTACTCCATGGCAAATCCTCCCTGCAGTTTACTTAATTTGGCGCATACTATTTTATATTTATTAACGCTTCTTTTTCACAAACATCGTTTGTCTATTAACAATATACTATATCTTTTTTTATATAAAATCAACAACATTAAAATACAAAAAATACTCCCTAACAATGTGGTTAAGGAATA
The DNA here is from genome assembly GCA_937875295.1 of uncultured bacterium. Taxonomy (GTDB): domain Bacteria; phylum Bacteroidota; class Ignavibacteria; order Kapaibacteriales; family UBA2268; genus CALLXS01. Next base: position 3,336 of record CALLXS010000045.1, read on the forward strand.
TAGTCTGTAATATTAATACTTTCCTATAGGTGGTTTTACGCTGTCAGGCAAAGGGCAAGTATTCCTTCTATAAATTTTAGTTCCTTCATATAAGCCTCTTATAATACCTTGCTTAAAAATTCTATTGTTCTGCGATTTTTCGGATTATTAAAAATCTCATCGGGAGTATCCTTCTCCTGTATCATTCCGTCAGCCATAAATATAACTCTGTCACTAACTTCCTTTGCAAATCCCATTTCATGAGTTACTATAACTATGGTCATTCCCGATAATGCAAGTCCTCTTATAACCTCCAAAACTTCCTTTACCATTTCCGGGTCTAATGCGCTGGTGGGCTCATCAAACAACATTACCTTAGGGTCCATTGCTAAGGCTCTTATAATTGCCAGCCGCTGCTTTTGACCACCCGAAAGCTTTGTGGGATAAACATCTCTTTTGTCTATCAATCCAACTCTCTCCAAAAGCTCATCAGCTTTCTTTTCTGCTTCTTCCCTCTGTATTTTCTTTTCAAGTATAGGAGTTAAAGTAATATTATCTATAACCTTCAAATGGGGAAAAACATTAAAAAGCTGAAATACCATACCGATTTTTTGCCTATGCTTGTCTAAGTTGATTTTTTTGTCAGATAAATCCACTCCTTCAAAATAGACCTTGCCGCTTGTTGGTCTTTCCAACAAATTCAAGCATCTTAAAAATGTACTTTTCCCGCTACCCGAGGGTCCTATAATAGAAACAACCTCCCCGTCATATATGCTTTCTGTTATATTATTCAAAACCTTTAAATCTCCAAAGGATTTATTTAAGCTCTCAACCCTTATTAATTCCTTAGCTTTCATTGGCTTGGAGCCTCCTTTCAAATACACTTAATCCCTTGGTCAATACTGTGGTTACTATTAAATAAATTACGCCGGCAATTATTAATGATGGGATTGCTAAGAAGGTTGCCGATTGAACAGTTTTATAGGATGTCATAAGCTCCTGTACAAAAAATACCGAGGCAAGGGATGTTTGCTTAATCATTGATATATATTCATTTCCCAATGCTGGAAGTATATTTTTAACGGCTTGAGGAAGAATGATTTTTTTCATTGTATTTACACTTGATAATCCCAAGCTTCTTGCAGCTTCTACCTGCCCCTTATCAACTGCCTGTATGCCGGCTCGTATAACTTCCGCGACATAGGAGCTTGCATTTACAATAAGAGCAATTATAATGCATGCTGTATCGCTTAAATTGATTGGTACTGCCTTAGGCAGTACTAACCAAAAGAAATATAGCTGCAAAAGTATGGGGGTCCCTCTAAGCACACCTATGTATGCAGATGTAAATAAATCTAATATTTTAATTTTAGATAACTTCATGATGGCTATAACAGTTCCCAGCAAGGTTGCCGCAAATACTGTCAATGCAGCCAACCATAGGGTTCCGAGCAACCCGTCAATATAGACATAATAGTATTTACCCCATAGCATAATCACTGTATCAATCATACTCTCACCTTAAACCTTTCATAATTACAACCCTAATTTTTTTGCATATTCGGTATATTCCTTATACCACTGCTCATATTGTCCCGATTTTACTACTTCATCAATAATTTCATTAATTTTTTCTGCAAGTTCATCTTCACTTAACGGTATTCCGATTCTTGTTCCGTCTAATGATTTATCCACTTCGAATTCAAAATTTTCTACTATTGACAAACCGCTTCCCGGGTTTGCATCAATATATAATTGAGCCATTGATTTGGCAACGACACAGGAATCTGCCTTTTTTTCTTCGACCATTAATATTCCGTCTGTTGTGGCAGATACTCTCTTAAGCTCTTTATATTCAGGGATTTGTTCGTTTGCAAATAACTCCTGCAACGAGCCGCTTTGTGCGACTACAGTTTTGTCGGCTAAATCTTTTGCACTTTTTATTATTTTTTCATCTTCTTTTCTGATTAACAGTCCGTACCCGGGTGAATCCTCTGAAAAATAGTAGCCTTTTGACATAATCATTGCTTCCGCTCTGGCAGGTGTGTAGGCTAAAGCAGATATAGCCAAATCATATTTACCTTCTGTAATACTGCTTAAGACTGCAGTGAACTCCAAAGGAACAATTTTTAACTCAACTCCTAATTTGTCCGCAATATACCTTGCCAATTCTATATCGCTGCCTACATATTGCTCACTGCCGCTTTTTGTGGGGTCAATAAATTCATTTGGTGCAAAGTATGGCTCCGTAACCACTTCTATGTACCCTCTGTAGATTATTTCCTCTAAGCGATTACTCGTCTCATTTGCCGCCTTCTTTGCGCAGCTGCTTGATAAAACCAATGTTACTGAAATAATAAGCATAACCAAAACCATTTTTAAAATTTTTTTCATAATATCCTCCTGTTTTTTAAAACTTAATTTGTTTACATATGATTCAATAAATTTCTTACCCTGTATACCCGCAATAGTAGGGGGTTCGCAGGGCATAAAAAAACTCCCGCCATCTAGCCTATGGCTAGAGGACGAGAGTATTAATCACGTGGTTCCACCTCTTTTTATTGATACTTCACAGCATCAACCTCAAAAAGTACTATCATACTTTTGCACTGTAACGGGTGCGAGCTCCCGAATCCAACTACTCCCAAAGGGTTTCGCCGATTAGCTCAAAGATGTGTTCAATACAGCATATTTATGTACTTTCACCAACCGCACACTCTCTAAAAAACACAATGTATCTACTATTTCTTATCTCAGCTTCATTTTTATTAATGTTTAATAATTTTTATAAAAATACCACAATTATTTTACTTTGTCAATACTTTCTGAAAAATATTTATTATCTTAGACCTACCTCAGTAATATCTTCTGTTGTTAATATTTCAAAGTTACCTTCTGAAAATAACCAAGCAAATATTCCGTATATAAATGCTCCTTATGCAGAATATCAAGAAGGGATTGTCGTATTAATGGATGATAAATGGATATTCTTTGAGGCGAGATAAATGGCTTGATTTATATAAAAGGGATGTTTGGATGCATCCCTTTTTTGTATCAAAAATAAATTTACGGTTGTTTTTTCCTTCTTATATTTTTTTTCATTATTTATTGTTGCTGAAAATCAGCTCTTTATCATCGGAGGTGATTGTAATTGTATCCGACTTCTTTATGGTTCCTTTAAGAAGCTCTTCGGACAATCTGTCTTCAATTTTCCTTCTTATTTCTCTTTGAAGAGGTCTTGCGCCGTACACCGGATCAAATCCCGAATCTGCCAAAAGCTCCATAGCCTTGTCATCTACCCGAATGTTAATGTTCATTGCTTCAAGACGCTTTGACAGACCGTTTATCATCAAGGATACAATTTGTTTTATATGCTCCTTGTTCAATGAATGGAACACAATTATTTCATCGATACGATTTAAAAATTCAGGTCTGAATGTTCTTTTCAATTCAGTCATTACATTTTCCTTCATTTTTTCGTATTCATTTTTTTCCTCATCTGAAGCATTAACTGCAAATCCAAGAGTTTTTTGCTTCTTGATTGTATTTGCCCCCACATTTGAGGTCATGATAATTACAGTATTTTTAAAGTCCACAGTCCTGCCCTTTGAATCTGTAAGACGTCCGTCATCAAGTATTTGCAGCAATATGTTAAATACATCGGGATGTGCCTTTTCAATTTCATCAAACAAGATTACCGAATATGGTTTTCTCCTTATTTTTTCGGTTAACTGTCCTCCGTCGTCGAATCCTACATATCCCGGAGGCGAGCCCACCAACTTAGAAACCGAATGCTTTTCCATGTACTCCGACATATCAACCCTTATCATTGCATCCTCATCGCCAAACATAGCTTCTGCCAAGGCTTTTGACAATTCTGTTTTTCCAACACCCGTAGGACCTAAGAATATAAATGAACCAATTGGTTTTTTAGGATCCTTCAGGCCAACCCTTGAGCGCCTGATTGCTTTTGCCAATGCTTCAACCGCAGGTTCCTGACCTATTACCCTTTTATGAAGTATTTCCTCCATATTAAGAAGTCTTTCAGATTCATCTCCCTGAAGCTTCTTAACCGGAATCCCGGTCCATTGTGACACTACTTCGGCAATATCTTCATATGCAATCTTTGTATCCTTTGAATTTCTTGCAGCCCATAGTTTTTTTTGTTTATCCAATTCATCGGATAATCTTTTTTCTTCATCTCTTAATGAAGCCGCCTTCTCAAAATCCTGATTGTTTATTGCGGTTCTTTTTTCAGTGTCAATTTCTTTGATCTTATCTTCCATTTCCTTTAATTCTTTAGGTGCCGTTGACGATTTTAATCTGACTCTTGAAGCTGCTTCATCAATTAAGTCTATTGCCTTATCCGGTAAAAATCTGTCAGAAATGTATCTGTGCGAAAGATTTGCTGCTGCATCTATCGCTTCGTCGGTAATTGCAACCTTGTGATGAGCCTCATATTTATCCCTTAAACCATAAAGTATTTTTATGGTGTCCTCGACGCTTGGCTCTTCAACCGTTATAGGCTGAAATCTTCTTTCAAGAGCCGCATCCTTTTCAATATGTTTCTTATATTCATCAAGAGTAGTTGCACCAACAACCTGAAGTTCCCCTCTTGCCAACGTCGGCTTTAAAATATTTGATGCATCAATTGCACCTTCTGCCGCTCCTGCACCTATTATTGTATGCATTTCATCAATAAACAAAATTATATTTCCCGCAGCCTTTATTTCATCTATGGCATTTTTTAGTCTTTCCTCGAATTCGCCTCTGTATTTTGCTCCTGCTACCATTCCTGCCATATCCAATGTAATGACCCGCTTATCCTTAAGTGTTTCAGGAACATTTCCCTTTATAATTTCCTGAGCCAAGCCCTCCGCAATTGCTGTCTTGCCGACACCCGGCTCACCAATCAAACACGGATTGTTTTTTGTTCTTCTTGATAATATTTGAATTACCCTTTCGATTACATCCTCTCTTCCTATAACAGGGTCAAGTCTTCCTTCCTTGGCACGCTGATTTAAGTCGGTTCCATATTTATCGATAGTCTTCGTATTTGAGCTTTGTTTTGCCAAGCCATCACTTACATTTTGATTTTCGGACTCTGTGCCGCCGCCCTGTATTGCCTGTATAACTTCATGTTTTAAATCTCTTAAGCTTACAACCGACTTAATAATCTGTGCGCCTATGCCTTCGCCTTCGTCTATAAGCCCTAAAAGTATATGTTCCGAGCCTACATAGGGCATATTGAGCTGTGTGGCATATTGGCGGGCAAGCTCAATTATATACTTGCTTCTTGGGCTTACGGTAATGTATTCAGGTATAGCATCACCCATGCCTGTTGAATTCCTTATTATTTCTCTTACTTTATCAACATTTAATTTATTTCTAAGCAGTTTTCCTGCAATGCTTTCTTCTTCAATCATCAGTCCCAATAAAATATGCTCCGTGCCAAGAACGTTTTGTCTGAAGTTTTTTACTTCTTCCTGAGCAATTGCCAATGCATTTCTTGCAGAATTATTTAATCCACCCATCATATTTTTTCATCTCCTTTTCGTATTATAGACTTTTTCAACGCAATAATTCACGTCGTATTATTTCTGCTCTTTTTTTATCTCTTTCTTTTATCGAAATATCGGTTCCTTCAATAGTAGAAATATTGTTAGGCTGAATGCAAATCATCAGCTCATATATATTCTTGCCTTTAACCATTGGAGTTATTCCCATTTCGCTTCCAAGCTTAACAAGCGACAACAGCTTCATTGCTTCATCCGCCGATATTTTTCTGGCATTTGTCAGCAGCCCGTAAGCCCTGTAAAAATCATCTTCCAACTCATCATAATTGTTTTTCATCAGATGCTCTCTTGTGCTTTTTTCCTTATCAATAATTTGCATTACAATTTGGGTAATTTTATCGATTAATGTTTCTTCCGAAGCCCCCAATGTTCCCTGATTTGAAACTTGATACAAATGTCCGATTGATTTTGTTCCTTCTCCATAAACTCCTCTCACCGCAATTCCTAATTGTGAAACACCGTAAAGGAGTTTGTCAATTTGATTTGTTATTGACAGTGCAGGCAAATGCAGCATTACCGATGCTCTCATACCTGTTCCTATATTTGTGGGACATGAAGTAATATATCCTAATTCTTTGTCAAATGCATATTCAATATTTTCTTCAAGAATATCATCAATATTATTGCTTAAATTTTTACAAAAACAAAAATCCTGCTAAACCAGATAAAAGGATTAGAATAATTGGGTCTACTTTAAGTTTAAAAGATGCAAAAAATACTAAAATAAAAATAATTGCAGAGCTGTAGGAATTTGTTACATCTGTTCGCAAAAGCAATGCAGCAGCAGCAATTAGCCCAATTGCCACTAATTTTAATATTTGCATCACCGCTTCTAAATATGTATTACCTCGTAATTTGCTGATAATCGTAGAAAAAATAGAAATAATTATTATAGACGGAGTAATTACTCCCAAAGTCGCCAAAAAAGCACCGCTAATTCCAGCAGTCCTAAATCCAATAAATGTTGCAGAATTAATTGCAATGGGTCCTGGAGTAGTTTGGCTTATACCAATTAAATTTGAAAAAGTAGCTTGAGTGATCCATTGATTGTTTTGTACAACCTCTTGTTGTATCAGCGGAAGCATAGCATAACCTCCACCGAAACTAAATAATCCAATTTTGAAAAAAGTAATAAATAATTTAATCTGTAGCATTTTCTTTAGCTTTCTGAATTTTCTGATTTAAAATTATCCCAGCAATAATTGCTAAAGATATAATATAAATTGGATTAATATTTAAAAATGCTACTAAAAAAGCAGTAATAATTGGTATCCAAACATTCTTTAGGGTAACTTTTGAAGTTTTAGCTAAATTAATTATCGGAACTGCAATTAAAGCTACTACAGCAGGGCGAATACCATTAAAAATTTTAATTGTAATAGGGTGAGTCTCAATACCGGAAAATACAATTGCTACAAGTAAAATAACAATAAATGATGGTAAAATACAACCAAGTAGCGTGCAAAATGCACCTTTTGCTTTTTTTATTTTAAGTCCGCAAAATATACTAATATTTATTGAAACAGGTCCTGGGGAAGATTGAGAAATAGCAAGCATTTCAAGAAATTCATCTCTCGACAACCAATTCTTATTATCTACAACTTCTTTTTCAATAATTGGCAACATTGCGTAACCTCCACCAATAGTGAATGCACCAATTTTAAAGAAACTAAGAAACATCTCTAAGTATTGATTCATAATAATATATTTATTAAAAATAATTTCCCAAAATTAAGAAAAATATTTAAATCATTGAATAATAATCCAAATTTTAAAGAGTTTATTGTTTTATTTTTCATTCCTTAAAAATTATTATAAATGCAATTTAAAATAAAATTATTTAATATGCATCTTTTTTTAAATTAAATTCTCCTATTACAATTTCTAAATATGAAAAATACAACCAAAGCCAAAAAAATTATTGAAATATTAGAAAATGAATATCCTAATGCTTCTACACAACTGAATTTTAATAATCCATTTGAGTTATTAGTAGCTACTATATTATCTGCGCAATGTACTGATGTTAGAGTGAATATAGTTACAGAAAAGCTATTTAAAAAATACATTTCTTTAGATGATTATATAAATGCTAATTTAGAGGAATTCGAACAAGATATTTTCTCTACTGGATTTTATAAAGCAAAAGCAAAAAATATATTAAATACTGCTAAACTCATTAAGGATAATTTTAAAGGCAAAGTACCGGATAATATGGAAGATCTGCTTACATTAAGTGGTGTAGGTAGGAAAACAGCTAATTGCGTGCTTGGGAATTGTTTCGAAATTCCAGGGATTGTGGTAGATACGCATGTATTACGATTATCAAATAGAATTGGTTTCATTAACACCAAAGACCCAGATAAAGCTGAATTTGCACTTTATGAAGTAATTCCAAAATCGAAATGGATAATATATAACCATATAATTATCGAGCATGGCAGGAAAATTTGCAAATCTCAAAAACCACAATGTTTAAATTGTAAAATAAATTCTTTCTGTGATTATTTTGTAAAAAATAATTAAAAAAATAATTTCTATTTAACAAAAAAATTATAATAATTATTTTTCCTAATTATTTGATTTTTAATTAAAAAATAGTTAAGTTGCATTGCTTATAAAAAAGCATCCAATCCGAGATTAAATATATTAAATAAATTTTAAAAAGGATATAAAATGGCAAAACTAACTGGAACAGTAGTAATTGACATTGAACATTGCAAAGGTTGTGAGCTTTGCATAGATGCATGCCCAGAAAAAACTCTGGCTTTATCTAAATCAATTAATAAAGTTGGCTATCGTTATGCTGAACAAGCCAATGATAACTGCACTGGATGTGCGAATTGCTCGCTAATGTGTCCAGATTCGGTAATTACAGTTTACAGAAAAATTAACAAATAATTAAAATCTTAAAGTCTTAAGGAGACATAATGGGTGAAATAAAATTAATGAAAGGCAACGAAGCATTAGCCGAAGCAATGATTAGGGAAGGCTGCGATGCTTATTTTGGATATCCTATCACTCCGCAATCTGAAGTGCTAGAATATCTTTCTATTGATGCTCATAAAAGAACCGGAATGGTAGTATTACAATCTGAAAGTGAAGTATCTGCAATTAATATGGTTTATGGAGCTGCAGCTGCCGGCAAGCGAGTAATGACTACATCTTCAAGTCCCGGAATGAGTCTAATGCAAGAGGGAATTTCATATATAGCAAGCGCTGAGCTCCCTTGTGTATTAGCTAATGTAATGAGAGGCGGACCAGGTTTAGGAACTATTCAACCATCTCAAGGTGATTATTTCCAATCAGTAAAAGGTGGCGGTCATGGAGATTACCACATGATAGTTCTTGCTCCATCTTCTGTACAAGAAATGGTTAACTATGTAGGTCTAGGCTTCGAATTAGCTGAAAAATATAGAACTCCGGTAATGCTCTTAGCTGATGGTGCTATTGGGCAAATGATGGAAAAAGTAGAATTACCAGATCAAAAGCCTCGAAAAACAGTATTTCCTGATTGGGCTACTACTGGTAAAATAGCAGGAAAACCAAGAAGATATATTACTTCATTGAATATTAAACCAGAAGAAATGGAAAAAATTAATCATATTTTGCAAAATAAATATGCTGAAATTACTAAAAATGAAGTTAGATATGTAACTAAAAATATTGAAGATGCTGAATATATTTTTACCGGATTTGGTTTAGGAGCTCGTATTTGTACAAAAGCAATGGAAATTGCTCGCGAAAAAGGTTATAAAGTAGGAATGATTAGACCACAGACTGTATGGCCTTTCCCTACTGAGATTTACAATAAGACATCAAAGAATCTAAAAGGTATCCTTTGCGTTGAAATGAATGCTGGTCAGATGGTCGAAGATGTAAAATTATCTGTAAATGGTCAATGCCCTGTTGAATTTTATGGTAGGACAGGAGGTATGTTACCTTCACCAGATGAAATTATCGAAAAATTTGAAGAATGTTTTATTAAAGGAGGTAAATAATGAGCAATTTTAATAGTGATATAATTTCACCAGAAAATTTAGTTTATAAGAAACCATCTACTCTTACTGATACTCCTTTACACTATTGTCCAGGCTGTGGGCATGGTACTGTTCATAAACTTCTAATGGAAGTAATTGAAGAAATGGGTATTCAAAATGACACTATTGGTGTAGCTCCTGTGGGATGCTCAGTATTTGCTTACCATTATATGGACGTTGATATGCAAGAAGCTGCTCATGGCCGTGCTTGTGCTGTAGCTACTGGTATCAAAAGATGTTTTCCAGAAAGATATGTATTTACATATCAAGGAGATGGAGATCTAGCTGCTATCGGTACTGCTGAGACTATTCATGCTGCTAATCGTGGAGAAAATATTTTAACAATATTTATTAATAACGGTATTTATGGCATGACAAGCGGTCAAATGGCTCCGACTACATTAGAAGGTATGGTTACTACCACATCTCCTCATGGAAGAAATGTAAAGGAACAAGGTTACCCATTAAAAATTAGCGATTTAATTGCTCCTCTACCAGGAGTTGCTTATGTTACTCGACAATCAGTTCATAAGCCAGCAAATGTAAGGAAGCTTAAAAAAGCTATTAAACAGGGTCTTGAATATCAAAAGAAAGGCTTAGGATATTGTATGATAGAAGTAGTATCTAACTGCCCTTCAAACTTAAAAATTAGTGCTTTAGAAGCAAATAAATTCGTTGAAAATGAAATGTTGCCTTTCTATCCACTCGGCGACATTAAAGTACCGGAGGTAAAATAATTATGACTGAAGAAGCAATTTTCGCAGGATTCGGAGGACAAGGTGTTCTCTCTATGGGGATGATGCTCGCTTATGCGGGAATGATTGAAAATAAAGAAGTATGCTGGATGCCATCTTATGGTCCAGAAATGAGAGGAGGTACTGCAAATTGTACTATAATCGTTTCTGATAAACCAGTTAGCTCTCCTATTGTTTCTACTTATGATAGTGTTGTGGCATTAAATCAGCCTTCTTTAGAAAAATTTGAATCTAAAGTAAAACCAGGTGGTGTGATTATTATAGAGAAATCTACAGTACCTGTATTACCTACAAGAACAGATATTACTACTTATGTTGTAAATGGTAATGAAGAAGCTCTAAAACTAAAAAATCTTAAAGTATTGAATATGATTATTTTGGGTGCTTTTTTAGCTGCTCGTAAGACAGTATCACCAGAAAATTTAGTAAAAGCTCTTTATAAAGCTTTACCTGAACGACACCATAAATTAATTCCGCTTAATGAAGAAGCTATCAGAATTGGAATGAATTTTATAAAATAAAAAATAAATTATTCTTGAAAGATAAAGAGGCTACATTTATTTATAGCCTCTTTTTTTATTTAATTTTAAATTGATGAATAATAATTTATATTATTAATTACTTAATTCTTGGAAATTATAGAATTTTTTAATAAATTAACATTCTTAAAAAGTCATTTTTCAATTTCATAAAAATTACAAATCAAATTATCCAAAAATAAATACAAGGAATTACTATGAATAGTGATGTTTATAAACCAAAATACCACGTCGAAGCTAAAGATGTAATTTCAGAACTTTCAAATTATATGCTAGTTGATGGTTTTGAATTAGTCTTAGACACAAAAAAGAGTAAAGGGAGCAGAATACACGATTCTTTAAGTGGGAAAGATTTATTAGACTTCTTTACTTTTTTTGCTTCTTGTCCTATTGGAATGAATCATCCAAAAATGACTGAAAAAAGCTTTATTGAATACATGGGAAGAGAAGCTCTAAATAAACCATCTAATTCAGACATTTATACAGAAGTGATGGCAACTTTTGTGAAAACTTTTTTTAAAAATTTTGTACCAAAACATTTTAAATATTCATTTTATGTTTCGGGTGGAGCTTTAGCAGTTGAAAATGCAATGAAAACAGCTTTTGATTGGAAAGTAAGATTAAATTTCTTAAAAGGCTACAAAGAAGAAAAAGGTCATCAAATAATTCATTTTAAGCAAGCATTTCATGGTCGTTCTGGCTATACAATGTCTATTACTAATACTGACCCAGCCAAAATAGAATTATTCCCAAAATTTAATTGGCCAAGAATTACTAATCCAATGCTAAAATTCCCAATTACACCAGAAAATTTAGCTGAAACAATTGAATTAGAAAAAATTGCAATTGAAGAAATAAAGCAAGCTTTCATCAAAAATAAAGATGATATAGCAGCTATAATTATTGAACCAATCCAAGCTGAAGGTGGTGACCATCACTTTAGACATGAATTTTTAAAAGAATTAAGGAATTTAGCTGATGAAAATGATGCATTACTCATTTTTGATGAGGTGCAGACAGGTGGAGGTTTGACTGGCACTTTCTGGGCTCACGAGCAATTAGGCGTAGAACCAGATATTCTTGCTTTTGGGAAAAAACTTCAAATATGCGGTATATTGGTAGGAGAACGCATTGATGCAATCGAAGATCACGTATTCAAAGTATCAAGCAGGATTAATTCCACTTGGGGAGGAAACTATGTAGATATGATCCGTGCTACAAAATATTTAGAAATAATCGAAGAAGAAAAACTAGTAGAAAATGTAAATAATTTAGCTGGCTTTTTTAATGATAAAATAAAGGAATTATCTGATAATTATCCTGAGTTTATTAGTAATCCTAGAGGAAGAGGATTTTTCTCGGCATTTGATATGGATTCGCATGTTCATAGGAATTTATTTAGGCAAAATTGCTGGGATAATGGATTGATAGTGCTAAATTCTGGATTCCAATCAATTAGATTTAGACCGCCATTAAATCTAACTAAAGATGAAATTATTGAAGCTTTCGATATTATGAATGATGTAATGAAAAATTTTGAAAAATAAAATAATTAAGTAAAAATCTCCAAAATTTTGGAGATTTTTGCTTTATTTATCGTTATTAAGTTGTTTTATATGTTTTAAATATTTTGTATTTTTGAAGTATATTGTTTGGATAATCTATTAATTTATTTTTTATGGGGCAACAAACTCAGGAAATAGTTCAAAATAAAATAGAGGAAAATGATTTATTAAATATACCAGCTAAAGTGTTATTATTTAATGATGAGTTTCATAGTTTTGAAGATGTAATTTTCCAATTGATAAAAGCAATTAACTGCACATTAGAAATTGCTGAATCGCTCACATGGGAAGTACATTCTCGTGGTAAAGCAATAGTCTTTAATGGTGATATTGGGGAATGTATTAGAGTAAGTTCTGTATTAGAGGAAATAAATTTAGGTACTCAAATCGAATATTAAAAATGAAAAATTTTATTTTATATATTTTATCCCTGTTTACACTTTTATTACCAGCTAAAAGTGATGTCATTATTAAAAATTTAACTCAAGAAAGTGATACAATTTTCTTAGGAGTTGTGAAATATAATTATTTTATTGAGACAAAATTTGAAATAATAAATAATGATGATATAAATTATAAAATTGACAAAGGGAATCCTTCACTATTTCTTACTAATCCCTTGTATTTATCAAACAATGATTTTGAAGAATTTAGTATTTCTTCTCCTATGCCAATTGAAATAAAGGCGAAATCATCTCAAAATTTTACAATTAGATATACTCCAAAAGAAAATTTAAATGCTTACCCCTTAGGTAACAAGACTGCACTTCTAAAAATTGGCATATATCGTGCTGATGCTATATCAATGCCAAATAAAAAAGAAGATATGGCATATTATAAAGAATATATCCTTAAAGCGAGAAAAATTAATCAAGATTTAGCATTTTTAGAAAGTGTAATACAAATCGATTCAGTATATGTTAATCCTGTAAATCCGGTTAAGTTGAAATTAACTCTTCAAAGTAGTACTTTAGAGCATCTAACTATTTTAAATGAAGAAATATTTTATAAATCAAAAAATCTATTATCTGGAGAATTTTACTCAAAAACAAATGATTTAAATAAAGATTTTAAAAGTTTATATGAAACTAAAATTAGAGAATTTGAATATTTTCCGCTAAATAGGGGATGGGATACTGTTGATTATAGAGTAGTCTATAAAAATAATAGCTCTGATTATATCGATACTGCAATTTTTAAATTTATTGCATTCGGAGCAGAGCAACACATAATAGCACAAGAAGCTATAGATGCAGAAGTTGCAAACGATACTATTTATGTAAATGATGTATCTGTGGGCAGTTCGACAAATTTTAAATTAATAATATCTAATGAAGGTAATTTACCATTTGGAATCTCTGCTCAATCCATATTAAAAGAATATATTAATCAGAATGAAATAAGCTATACATTTGATAAGTATTTTTTACCAAGCGGAAAACATCTTCAAGTACAAATGTCTGATACAGCTGATATTAAATTCTCTCCAACAGAGAGAAAGACTTATATAGGTAGATTAATAATTAGAAGCGATATAAATACAAGAGATGTAGCAAATATAAACAATACTGCAAGAGAAAAGATATTTTACATTAAAGCACGCGGTATTGCACCAGATATAATTTTAAATAATAATGATATTGACTTTAAGAATGTCAAATATTCTGAAGATTGTCCAAGTATCAAAGATACAAATATTATTATTTCTAATACTGGAAATCAAAGCTTAAAAATATCAAAAATAGAAATAGAACCAAATAATGGAATACCATTTTACTTTAGCAATGATGAAATTAATATTCCACCAGGATCAAATTATAAATTTAATTTAAAATTAAATACTCAAAATCTACCAATTGGGCAAGAATATAATTATAAAATTAAGTTTACGAATAATTCTTTAAATAATCCAATTATTGAACTTAAATTAAAGTTAATTTCTTCAAAATTAGATGTAATTAAAGTCCAATTTCCAGAAATTATAAAAGCAAAAACCGGTCGTATCATTGAAATTCCTATATTAACTGAAAAAAATAAAATAATAAATGCTAAAACTTTTAGTTCAATAATTTCTTTTAATAAAGATATTTTAGAATTTGAAAGTTTTAAAACAATCCAAACAGCATCTGAACCTGCAATTAGCGCTCAAGTCATCGATACAGGTGATACATATTTATCAATCAGTTGCAATTCTGAAATAAGTAATTTTTTCCCTTCAGATACATTAATTATTCTAAGATTTAGAACATTTTTGGCTGACACTTACTATTCTCCGCTTATTTTTAATTCTTTCAAAATTGGAAATAATGTGTGTGATAATATTTATAGTATTAATATTAATTCTGTGAAAAGCAATTTCTCAATTGATTCAATTTGTGGATTAGATTTTAAGTTGCTAAAGAAAAAGAATATTCCAATTACTAATCTTATTATTTTTCCTAATCCGACTTCTGATGAAATTAATTTTAACTTTAATTCTATAAAAGATGGAGTACTTAAAATCAATGTTTTAACTCAAAATGGAACAGAAATACAAGAGTTCCCACATATTAAATATGTAACTGGAGATAACAAAATCAAAGTTAGATTAAATAATTTAGCAAGTGGATCATATTACTTAAAAATTAGTTCACAAGAATATCAAGAACTCTTCAAGTTGAATATTATTAAATAAATGAATAAAATAAAATTTATATTAACTATACTAATTTTATCTTCTGTTCAACTATTATCGCAGGGGTTCGATTGGCAATATAGTATTCGCTTTCCTTCTAACTCTCCAAAATTTTTTGTAGGAGCGTCTTCATCTAAGATTTTTTCGACTGGAACATCAGATATTTCATTTTCAGAATTATATATTCCATGTTGTTCTTTCAGTAGTCCGGTTTCAGATGGTTTTTCATTTGGATTGAATGCCGAATACTGGTTAAATAGCGGAGTCGAAGCAATATCACTTAGTATGAATTTTCGCAAGAACAATTTTAATTTAAAAGCTACCCCAGATCCTGTATTTTATAAGAATGATACTTTATATACTGAAATTATTAATGATAATATTATTAATTATTTTGATGTTTCGGGGTTATATAAATATAGAATAAATAATTCTCATTTCTCCTTGAGCGCAGGAATAATGCTTAATATATTACTTTCTAACTACTATAAAGTAAGAGAAAATGTGATTTCACTCGATGATACTTTTAATAATGGAGAGACTTCAAGGGAAATCATTAATGGTTCTACTAATGATTTATCAAAAATTATTATTAGCCCAATTATAAGAGTTAATTATGATTTATCAATTGTCAATAGTATTTATTCCACCTTTTATGCTGATTTTGGTGTTAATTTAAATAGCATGATTAAAGATGATTCATGGAGAAATTATCAATTTTCAATAGGAATAGCATTCTATTTTGGATTTATTTTTTTAAACTGATTAAACCTTTTAAATAAAATATTGTCTATCTTTCTGAAAGTTAGATATTTTTCTGGAATTTGGAAAATTGAATTATACATTAGCTATCAGAAACGACTCTACAAGAATACAAATGTTTGACACAACTGACGAAAAAGCAATTACCGCATTTATTAGAGAACATCAGAGGTTTGTTTTTAATATAGCTTTTAGATATTTAAATTCTTTCGAGGACGCTCAAGATGCCTCGCAAGATGCATTCATAAAAGCAATAAATGGAATGAGTAAGTTCCGTGGGGATAGCTCAGTAAAAACGTGGTTGTATAATATCACAAAAAATACATGTCTTACTTATATCAAAAAAAAGAAAATTAAAAAAGCACTTTCTTTTTATAATTCAAATGAAAATAAAGAATATGAAATGGAAGTAATCGATAATAGCTATAGACCTGACAACAAATTTGAAAATAAAGAACTTGAAGCGAAATTTTTAAAAGCAATTAATGATTTGCCAGAGAAACAAAGAGAAACTTTTGCACTTAGATATTATGAAGATATGCCATACAATGAAATATCAAAATTATTAGGAACAAGTGTAGGTGGTCTAAAAGCAAATTATTTTCAGGCAATAAAGAAAATATCCGAAGAACTAAAAGAATATAAACCTAATTAATAAAATAAAATGGAAAATTTAAACGAAAAACAAATGGAAGAAATGCTCCCGGATTATTTATTCGGTAAGCTAGATGCTAATACAGCCGAAATTTTCAAAAATAATTTATCGAATTTCCCTAGTATCGAAAAAGAGTATAAAGCTGCAAAAGAAGTTTTCCAAAGAATCGAAGAATTAGATATTAATAAAGCTTTTGATAAAAAAGCTATGAATTTATCTGTAAGAGTAAATAATAGATTAAATAAGAAAAGTTATAAATCAAAAAAATATTCATTTTTCGGTTATGCAGTTCCTATTGCAACTGTGATTACAATGCTAATAGTATTTTTTAATACAAATAGAAATACTGATAATGTTCCTCAACCACAAGTAGCAAAAAATTCTATCAATCAAGTAATGAATCAACCAATGATTACTGTAGAAGAATTAACTGAAATTATTGATGAAGATTTAAATTATACTGATTCTTTAGAAATTAATTCGCAAGATATAAAAAATCAAACAGATGAACTTAATGCAGAATTAGAAGTAGTCCAAATGGATCTTTATTCTTATGATTTATCAGAATCAGCTTTAATAGATGAATTAGAGCAATTAGATGAAAGTGAATTCCAATTAATATTAAATGATATAAAAGATAATTACTAAAAAATAATTTTTTAAAATATATAGAAAGAAAAAAATGAAAAACTCAATAAAAATAGCAACTTTGCTTACATTAGTATTATTTATGTTTGTGTCGAACGATGCTTTCGCTCAAAGAGCAAATAAAGCAGGTAACCGACTAAATAACGTAAAAAGAACTAAATTAGTAGAATTACTTGATCTTTCGGAAACCGAAAAAAATAAGTTCAATGATACTTATAATTCTTGGGATGATAAATTACAATCCCAAAGGAAAATTAACCATGATGCTATGATTGCTCTTAGTAACTTAATAGATGAAAACCCAAATTCATCAGAAATATCAAAAAGTACTGATAATGTAATTAAAGCTCAAGAACAAATGCATAATTTAATGCAACAACGTACAAATGAATTTAAGAAACAACTTAATGACTTGCAATTTGCTAAATTTATTACTTATGATAGAAGGTTTTATAAAGATGTCCAAAATTCAATGATGAAATTTTATAAAAACAAAGGCAATGGGAATAATAAAAATAAAGCTGGAAATCTCAAAAACCGAAAATTTAATAAAGGTGTAAGAAATGCTGATTGTATAAACGCAGGTACATGTAACGACCCAAATTGTCCCAATTATAAAAAGAATTAAATAAATTTTAAATTTAAATAATAACTTTAAACCCACTAATGACTTAGTGGGTTTTTTTATTATTTTTATTGATTTCTAGCTTGCCTTAAATCAATGTGTTTATAAACTTTTAATTTCATTTATTTATAATTAAGAAATTAATAGAAAATATTTTTTTTATTAAAATAATTATGTTATTTTGCATTTAACAAAAAAATGTAACAAAAAAAAATAATTTTTATATTAATATTAAGAAAATGTATAAATAAAGAATAACATATAATGATTTAATTTATTATAAAGGAGAAATAAAAATGAATAAACTTATACTTAATACTCTATCTCATATTTTTGATATTAGAAGATTAATTTATAGGAATAATCCCATTCAGAAAAATTATAATAAATTAATTTTGTTTGTAATCATTTTTTTCTTTTTTATTACTTTCCCTGCAATTTCAAGTAATCTCACTATTTCATTCACTGCTGATAATATTACTTCTTTTAAAACTGATCAAAAATCACTTTCGAGTGCATTAGAAGGTTCTAATCTTAATGATATAACTCAAATTGAAATTAGTAAAGGGATTTTTGAAGAAAGCGACTGGCGATGGCTAAGCCAGAATAGTAATAATTTAAACTCTTTAACTCATTTTCATATCGGAATAAATATTGATAGTGTTTGCGATATTCCTCATACTATCGAGTCTCAGCCATATTTTAATGTAAGTTTGCAAGTCTTTAGTGCTAATTCATTAAAAAGTATTGGTGATTTCTCTTTTATTAATTGTAAATCATTATCTTCAGTGCAAATTGCGGCGGTTGTGAAAATAGGGAAATCTGCTTTTCGAAATTGTAATTTAATTTCAGCTGTTAACTTTCCTTCGTTAATAGAGCTTGATGAATCATCATTTAATAATTGCCAACTCTTAAATACTATTTCCTGTCGCTCACTATCGATTATTAGGGATAGTGTTTTCTATAATTGTAATCAATTATCATATATGGATATGAAATTTGTAGATAGTATTGGTAATTATAGTTTTTATAATTGTGAATCTATTGAGTTAATAAATCTACCATATGCCAAAAGAATTGGTGACTATGTTTTTAGTTTCTGCCAAAATCTAAAAATAGTTGAGTTTCAATCGTTAAATAGCATAGGTAAATATGCTTTCGAAGAGTGTATTAGGTTATATTCTGGAAAATTTTCCAATCTCGCAATAATTGATAAAGAAGCTTTTAAGAAATGTCAATCTTTAAGCATAATATATTTGCCAGAGATACCTCCAAAGGTGTACTTTTCAAATGAATTTATCGATTGCCCAATAAGTCGAAGAAGCATATTTTTAGATTCCATTGGTATTCCTTGCGACAAACTCGATTCAACATATTTTAAATATAAAATATCAAATGATGGTAATATAAGTGATGAGAAATGGTTTGGTTGGAAAATCAGTCGCGATATTGATTCGAATGCAATGATGACAGTTAAATTTATTAACAATAATGATACTCTTATTCAATTTAAACAAAATAGTATTAATGATGCAATACAATTGAATAACGTAACGAATATTGTGTTCATTGAGATAAGCAATGGCAAAGTAAAGCAATCAGATTGGACTTGGTTATATTATAAAAAAAATAATTTAAGTTCTCTTACTCATTTTATAGTTACAGATTCAGTATTTGATGTTGAACTTTTTCCTGAAAATTTACCTATTCAATCTTTTTTTGGGAATAATATAAAGTATGTCAAAATAGCAAAAATAACTAAAATAGTACGTTTACTTTTTGATGGTTGTTACTCATTAATAGCGGTTTCATTTCCGGAAGCAGAAATTATAGATCCGAAAGCTTTTAGTAATTGTACAAGTTTAAAAGAAGTCTATATACCGAAAGTTAAAAAAATACGTGGAGAAGCGTTTTATTCTTGTATATCTTTAGTTTCGATAAATTTAGACAATACTGAAATAATTGAGATTAATGCTTTCAGAATTTGTAGCTCTCTAAATAATATTTCACTTCCATCACTTGAAATTTTAGGCGACGTTGCTTTTGCTGAATGTACTAGCTTAAAAACAGCTTATATTCCTAAAATTAAAGAAATAGGTAATGCTTCATTTTATAATAATTTGAGTTTAGCTAATATTTATGCACCAAATGTTAATATAATTAACAGTGATGCTTTTAAAAATTGTAGCAAACTAGAGTCTGTATCATTTCCAAAACTTAAGAAAATTGAAAGATTAGCATTTGTATCTTGTTCATCTTTAAAATTATTTTTTTTGCCATCAAATCCACCGGAATTAGACTTGAATAATAATGTTGGGTCACCTTTTGCTTTGTGTCATCCTATACGACGTCTTGTTTTTGTAGATACAAATGGTAATCCAATAAAAGAATCTTCAAAGGAATATAAGATATATAGTTCAATAGAAGATGAAAATGCTAATGACAACTTGTGGTATGGTTGGTACATAAGCAACTATGCAGCTGAAAGAAATTTAGTAGCTAAAATCACATTAAATAATAGTGATAATGAATTAATTATAAATAGTGAATTTCTTGAGGGAGCATTAAAAGATATAAATTTAAATGAAATTAATAAAATCGAAATTATTTCAGGGAATTTTTTATTTGATAGCTGGGAATTCCTAATATTGAATAGAGAAAAATTAATAAACCTTACACATTTTATTATTAATGATTCAGTAAGCTACGTTGATTATATCCCATCTACAATAGAAGGAATGCAATTATTTAGTGAAAATTTGCAATATATATATGTCGCAAAAACAAAAGGAGTCGGGCATAATGTATTTAGAGAATGCTATTCTTTGAGGAATGCAATATTTCCTAATGCAACTTATATTGGACTAAATAGTTTTTTAAATTGTTGTTTATTAGATTCAGTATTTATACCTTCCGCAGAAATAATCGATATAGCTGCTTTTAAAGGTTGTTTTTCAATGGTAAGCATAAGTTTACCTCATGTAAAAAAAATGATGGCTGAATCTTTTAAAAACTGTTACAATTTACAGACCATACATTTATCTTATAACATTCCATATTTATGGAAAGAAGAGAAACTAAAAAATCCAAATATTGAGGATTTATACGCTACTGATAATGTATTTTTTAACGGCAAAGAAAATAAAAATGTAATTTTTGTCGATACAAATAATAATGAATTATTAAATAAAGTAGATATTTATAATCATTATAAATCATATAATGACGGGAACACAACTGATGAAATGTGGTTTGGATGGAAAATTTCAGAATTAAATTATTTTAAAATTTATGTAAAAAACAATGGCAATGGTAGAATAATTACAGTACCTCTAATGAAAAAAGGGGAAGAAGTATCGATAAATGCTTTACCCAATAATGGATACTCTTTAAAACCAGGTTCTCTAAAAGTATATAAATACGATGATACTAGTGTAGTGCTACCAATTACAAATAACGTATTTATAATGAAAGATTTCGACATTTGTATTTCAGCTGATTTTGAAGTCAATAAATTACAAGTGAAAATTAATAATGAACAAATTATAAATGGAAAAACGCTTGAAAAAACTCTAAACCAGACTGATTTAAGTACCATTAATAAAATTGAAATTTTTGGTGGGTTTGTTAACTACGATGATTGGTTTTGGATAAAAAATAATAAAGAAAAGTTAAGTAATTTAATTAGTTTTTCAATTTCAAATTTAGTAAATGGTGTAAGTAGTATTCCGTCATCAAATGCTCAAAAACCTTATTTCCCCGAAGCAATAGAAAATATAACAATAGAGAAACTAAATATAATTGGAAATTATGCTTTTTTTAAAAGCTTATCGCTTAAGGAAATTAACTGTCCATCGACTACAATAATTGGAGATTATGCATTTAGTCAATGTATAAATCTTATATCTCCAAAATTCGAAAATGCAAAAATTATCAATTTTGAAGCTTTTTATATGTGTAAAAAAATGGAATCAATTTATTTTAAGAATGTAAAAACAATTCATGAAAGAGCTTTTAGAGAATGTAGTCTATTAATTAAAGTAGATTTCCCTCGTGCTCGTCATATCGGACTTGGAGCTTTTATCAATTGTACAATATTAAGAATGGGTAAATTCCCATCTGCAGTATTTATAGGAAAATTTACTTTCGATTGGTGCAATCGTTTTACACATATTTATTTACCCATTAAACCACCATATCTTGGTTATCAAGAAAATAGATATAGGAAAGGAGAAAGATATATAATTTTTGCAGATACAAATGGAAATTTTATAGAAAATATAAGTGTCGCTCAGAAAAATTATAGAGCTCAAAATGATGGAGATACAAATGACAATTTATGGTTTAATTGGATAATCCCAGATGTAGCAGATTCAAATCACAATATATATTTTCATAATGAAATTAAAAATGGTAAAATTATGACTAGTTTAACAAATGAAATACCACCAGGTGAGCTTATAAAAATAACATGGGTAGCAGATAACGGATATAAGTTAAAATTAAATTCATTGGAAGCATATAACTCCGATGATACAACTGTCAAAATTACTATAACAGCTGATTCACAATTTCAAATGCTAAACTATGATGTTACAATAAAAGGAGAATTTGAGAAAATTAATTCTAATTCTGTGGAAATCAATGATGCAATTAAAATATATCCTAATCCTGTAAGCAATGAATTATATTTTGCCAATCTTAAAAATTATGCTCTAGTAGAAATTTATAATTCTTTAGGGATATGTGTGTTGAAACAATTTATTGATCCTAATGCAAATAGCTTAAAAATAGATTTATTGCAAAGTGGTTTGTATTACGTAAAAATAGAAAATATTATTCAAAAAATTATTAAAATATAGCTTATAGCTTAAAAAAATTATGTGTAAAGTTAAATTTAAATTAATAGAATTAATAAAATATTCAGTATTTATTATTATATCTCTGATTGTATGCAACTTGTCATTATCTGCAGATAATCTTACAATTATTATTGTTGAAAATAATACATATAATATTAAAGTTGGACAAGAATCACTCTCAAAAGCATTTGAAAATAAACAGTTAAAAGACATAAATAAATTAGAAATTATCGCAGGTGATATAGAGGCAAGCGATTGGGAATGGCTAAAAGAAAATAAAAAAAAGCTTGAAAACCTCTCCAATTTCACAATAGGAGATGGAATGGATAGTGTAGCAGATATACCCAATACTGAATCACAATATTTTGGAAATTCATTAAAACATATTGAGGTTTACCTAGTCAAAAATATTGGTATTAATGCCTTTCATGGTTGTCCTTATTTAATTACAGCGAAATTTCCTAATGCTACTAATATAGGAAGGTCTGCTTTTAGTAATTGCAAATGTCTTTCATCACTTTATTTCCCAGATGTTATTAATATAGAGGATAGTGCATTTTACGCTTGTAAAATCCTTACTACAATTGCTTTTCCTAATACATTAAAAATAAGTAATAATGCTTTTAGTGAGTGTAAAGCTCTTAATTTAGTATCTTTGCCAAGAGTATCAGAAATTAAAGAAAATGCTTTTTATAATTGCATTTCGCTTGCTGCTATTAGTCTGCCATCAATACCTCCAACAATTGCTAATCAAAATTCATTTTTAAATTGCCAAGATATAAGAACGGTAATTTTCATTGATAAAAATGGTGAAATTTTGACATCTTTAAGCGGTGCTTACCATAGGTATATTTCAGTAGTAGATGATGATCCTAAAGATAACTTATGGTATGGGTGGAGAGTTATATCTCCTGAAATGCAGGACAATGCTAATTTATCAATAAAAATAGTATCAAAAAGTTCTACTACAATTAAAAAGTTGTTCTCATCGCTTGAAGAAATTCTTTCTGAAAATGAATTAAAAAGTATTTTCGAAATTGAAATATTAGAAGGAAATTTTGAATCAGATGATTGGGAATGGTTAAAAGTTAATAAAGATTCTTTGAGATTTCTGGAAAAATTTGTAATTTCAGAAAAAATTAAAAATGTAGCAAATATTCCAAATACAAAAATAGGATTTCCATATTTTAATACGAGATTGAAAACTTTAATTTTGGCAAATGTTAATCAAATAGGTGACGATGCTTTTAACGGTTGTTATTCATTAAAAAATATACACTTACCCAATGTCATTAATATAGGTAAACGAGTTTTTTATAATTGTAGTTATTTAGATTCAGTTAATCTTCCTTTAGTCGAAAGTATTGGAGATAATGCTTTTGCTTTATGTATAGGACTTAGAGTAATTGAATTACCAAAATTAATAAATCTTGAAAATGGATGCTTTAATAATTGTGCTTCCCTTTCAGGTATTAATTTGAATTTTGTTACTGAATTAAAATCAAGTTGCTTTGCAAATTGCACAAATATTGAATCTATATTTTGTCCTAAAGTATTAATAATAAGTGATAGTGTATTCTATAATTGTAGTTCCTTGAAGGAAGTAATTTTCCCTAATTTAAAAAGTATCGGAAACTTTGCATTTAGCGAATGCAAGGCATTGTTAATTTTTAAATTTCCAGAGTTTCCTCCATCTGTTTCAAATATTAATGCATTTCAAAATTGTTCTGAACATAGAACAATTGAATTTGTTGATACAAGTGGCATTCCTATTTCAAATGTTGGTTATATAAAAGCTATGTATCAATCTGCAAATGATGGCAATTATGACGATAATTTATGGTACGGTTGTATTATAAGAACAATAACTGCTTCTTTAAGCATTGATGGAATTGACAAAATATATTTGCAGCATTCTTCACTCAAAAATATAATTATGCAAGTAGAAATTGAAAAAATAGATTCAATAGAAGTCATTGCGGGTGATTTTATTGTTCTAGATTGGTTGTTTTTAAAACAAAAAATAAATAATTTGGAATCTTTAGAAAACTTTTCTATTACTGAAAATGTTGATACTGTATATTTTATTGAGCAGTCTGATGAAAATCCATTTTTTAATTCTGCGATAGAAAAAGTATCAATTGTAAAGCTCGATACTTTAGCAAGTTATATTTTTAGTAATTGCATTAATCTAAAGAATATTAATTTACCAAATATAAAAGTAATTAAGAAATGTGCTTTTTTGAATTGCAAATCGCTTGATAGTGTTGAATTTCAAAATGTAGAACAAATTGAGCCAAGTGCATTTGGAAATTGTTCTTCCTTAAATATCATTAAACTTCCTAAAGTTAAAACTTTTTTTCATTATGACATATTTAGTAATTGCGAAAATATACAAAAAGCTTACTTACCAACTACACCTCCAATTGTAAAAGTAAAATATAAAATATCAAATTCACTCAATTGTAGAATCATATTAACCAATGAAAATGGAAATATGATTGAAGATGATTCCATTTATTTTAACGCATATCGATTAGCAGAAGATGGTAATATTTATGATGATTTTTGGTTTGGATGGAATATTCCTTATGAGGAATTAGCAGGGAATTTGAATGTGAATATCTGGACTAAACATGAAACATATAATAAAATAAATCAATCATCTCTTTCTGATGCATTAGATGATCTAAAAGATAAAGAAATTACTAAAATTGAAATTACAAGTGGCAATTTTAATAAAGCTGATTGGATTTGGTTAAAAGATAATAATCAATATTTAAAGAATTTGAAATATTTTATAATAAGTGATTCAATTAATTCTGTCGCAGATATTCCAAACAGATATTACAATGAAGAAAATTATTTTGGTAATTTACTTGATAGTGTATATATAGCGAAATTAGATTTAATCGGAGCATACGCTTTTAGTTATTTAGCTTCTCTTAGGGTAGCTAATTTCCCAGATGTCAAATATATTGATAGTAAAGCTTTTGAATATTGCAAAAGTCTTCATTATATTTCATTTCCTAATTTAATTGAAATAGCTGAGTGTGCATTTTGTGATACTAGAATTTATTGGCTAGATTTACCTAAGGTAAAAAGTATAGGTTCAAGAGCTTTTAAAAATAGCACATCAATGGTTTCAATTAAAATTCCTAATGTTGAAAATATCTATGAATCAGCTTTTGAATATTGCCCAAAAATAATTTCTGTAGCTTTACCTAAGATTAAAAAGTTATCTACGATGTCATTTAATTACTGTAATAATCTTAGTGCAATGTATTTACCAGAGACACCTCCGTTAATACTAAAAGGTTCTTATGACCCTTTTTCTAATTGCGCAAACCCGAAATATCTTTATTTTGTAGATTCTTTAGGAAAAGAATTAATTAATTACGATTCTGCTTATATAAATTATAAAATATATAATGATGGAAATACTCAGGATAATTTATGGTATGGTTGGATAATTCCAGAATTCACAAAATATGATGAAGCAAATGATAATGAAATAAATATTTATCCTAATCCAGCCGGCAATATATTATTTATTGAAAATTGTACTTCTAATTATAATTTAAGTATTTATAATTCTTTAGGAGTACGTGTAATTAATCAACTTATTAATTCGAAATATAATAATGTAGATATTAATTTTTTAACAGCAGGATTATACTACATAAAAATAGGAAGTACTATTAAAAAATTTATTAAACTATAGAAATAATATCTTGTTTGTATATGTTTTATGTGAAAAAGAATAAATTAATAGAACTGAATTGAATTATAAATTCATCAATCTAGGAATAAATATTAAAAGAATATTATTTTATTTCTTTTGGGTTTAGTGTTAATAATTTAGTGCTAAATTCATCTTTTTCTTTCAACATTTTTATGAAAGCTTCCATAATTCCATTTATAAATACACTACTTTTGCTAGTAGAATATTTTTTAGCAATATCAATAACTTCATTTATACTAACTTTGGGTGGAATATCTGGAAAAAACATTAGCTCGCTGACAGCTATATATATCAAAAATCGGTCTATATTTGCAATGCGCTCAAGCTCCCAATTTTGAGAGTTCTTTTCAATAAAAGAATCACAAAATTCTTTGTTTTCTACACATTTTTCAATTAACGTTCTAGCAAATTCAATATATTCAGGCTTCCAAATTATAGGTTGATCTGCTTCTAACTCATATACTTCGCTTGGCTTTAATATTTTCCCATTAGAATTTTCTGTTGGCTCAGTTTCATCATCACCGAAGTTAAATAATCTATTAAAAATATGTGGAAATTGTTGTGTCCAAGGAATTTCGGATACTTCGTAAGCATTTAAGATTTGTAAAACTTTTTCCCGTACTAATCTTCTTGATCCTTCTACAGATCTTACTTTACTTAGAGGGAAGTCATCTTCTAATTCAATTTTCATTCAATAATACTAAAAGTAAAAAACGTATACAAAAATACGTAAATTATCAATATAAATTGTAAAAGTTAAAGATATTTTGAAAAAATACAGAATTTAAAATAAAAATGATTTTATGCGTTTTTAACAATAGATAGAATGAATTATGAAATTCAATATTTTTACAATATACAAAGGATAAATTATGTTCCAACTACCAAATCTTCCTTATAAGCCAAGTGATTTTAAAGGCGTTTTTTCTGAAGAAACATTTGAATATCACCATGGGAAGCATCATCAAGCATACGTTACAAATTTAAATAATCTAATCAAAGGCAATGAATTTGAAAATATGGACCTTGTAGATATAATTAAAAAAGCACAAGGTGGTGTATTTAATAATGCTGCACAACATTTCAATCACTCTTTCTTCTGGAATTGCCTTTCGCCAAATGGAGGTGGAGCTCCAACTGGTAAAATTTTAGAAGAAATTAATTCTGTATTTGGATCTTTTGATAAATTCAAAGAAGCTTTTACAAATTCAT
The DNA here is from genome assembly GCA_937875295.1 of uncultured bacterium. Classification (GTDB taxonomy): domain Bacteria; phylum Bacteroidota; class Ignavibacteria; order Kapaibacteriales; family UBA2268; genus CALLXS01. The sequence goes on from CALLXS010000045.1 coordinate 30,973, forward strand.
CTGCTACTTTATTTGGTAGCGGTTGGGCTTGGTTAGTTAAAAATTCAGATGGTAAATTAGAAATAGTACAGAAATCAAATGCTGGTACTCCAATTACTGAAAATCAAACCCCAATTCTTACTTTAGATGTATGGGAACATGCTTATTATATAGATTATAGAAATGCAAGACCTAAATTTATTGAAAAATTCTGGGATACTGTAAATTGGGATTTCGCAAATTCTAATTTAAAATAAAGATTATTAAAATAAATTAATATAAAAATACCCCACTACTTTAGAAAATAGTGGGGTATATTTATTTTTGACGGAAAACGATCCTTAGCAGTAGAAATTTATTTTATAATTAGGGTTAATCTTCTATTTATATTATCTTCATCGCCGAATTTAGTTGTTTCTCCCTGCGAAAAGATGTTGATTTGGGATTCGGATACTCCATAATTGATTAAAATATTTCTTATATTTTCTGCTCTTTTGTTAGTTAGCATTTTGTTATAAGTATAGCTTCCTTTTTGATCAGCATAAGTATATATTTGATACTTTGAGGTTTCGTTTTGATTATTAAGGATAATTTTTACTAAAGTATTAATATCATTTGAGCAAAGCTGGTCTGAATTATATTCATAGAAAAAATCAGATTTAGAGCTATTAGAGTTAATATTATTTTTTTTTATTTCTGAATTATTTATTGCCGGAGAATTTACATTAATTGTCGCAACAATATCATAAGAAAATACTTTAGGTTGTTTTATATTATAAACATTTGCAATAACATAGCTATTCTTATATTTTCCATTCGTAATTTCAATTTTATAATCTCCCTCTGAATTTACAGGAATAATATAATCGGCATCGTTAGGGAAAATTTGAAAAGTTCTGCTTTCTTTAGTCTTTAGATTTGTGCAAAGTATATCATAGTTACCATTAGATAGATATTTTTTGTTGTTAGTTAATTCAAAAACACTACCACGAATAAAGGCATAATTAGTTGGTCTAAATTGCTTTGGAACATCTATTTTGTAAATACCTTGTCTTTTTGACATAGTATCATAAGAAACTATATAGGCACTTTCCCCAAGGGAAGTGAGCCATAAATTATTATCATCTTTATTTGTATTGATTATTTTTCCTAAGTTTTGGGGTGATGACCAATTATCCCAAGTATCATCTAATCGCACAGCGAAATAAATATCATATCCACCTAAACCATTAGGTCTATTAGAGGAAAAGAAGAGGGTGCGGTTATCAATTGCAATAAATGGTGAAAACTCATTATAAGGAGTATTTATTGTTTTACCAAGAGATTTAAGTTCTGACCATTTTTTAATTGATTCATCATAATGTGAATAATATAAATCCATTCCACCAGAATTACCAGAAATAGCTGATGAAATAATCATAGTCTTCATATCATAAGACATAGTCGCAGAATATATAGAAGAATCATTTGTATAATTTTTAATATTTAGTGCTAATGGTTTTGACCAATTATTATTTGGTAATTTAGTAATTATAGAATAACCACTTTCATTTTTGGAATTAGTAGTATTATTATAATTTCCCGAAATTAATGCAATTTTACCATCTGGTGATAAATATAAAAGTACGTCAGAAAGAGGTGTATTTATTTTTTCTTCGAATTTTTGTGGTAATTCCCAAGAATTAGTTCCTATATTTTTTGAAAACCATATTTCATCTAAATCACTTGTATTACCGGTATTTTCAAAATGAAATTTTCTATCAAAAAACAATGTTTTTTCATCAAAATCAATGATTGGGACTATTGCAGGTTGAAAAGCGTTAATTGCATCAGGTAGTCGCACTTTTTTTATTTCTTCCTGAGCATTTGCAAAATTTGCAATTACTAAGTTAAATACAATAAGAATTAATATTTTTTTCATTTATATTTATGTATTTATTATACTTTATCTTAATATAATATACGAAATAGAAAGAATAAGTTCTATGAATTTATTTCCCTTTTGATTACTACAATTGTTTTATCATCTGTATATGTAGAATTAATACAAAATTTAATTACAGAATCTATTATATTTACAGCGATTTCTTTAGAAGATTTATTTTTTTCTTTTCTAATAATATTCATTAATCTATTCTCACCATAGAGTTCATGGTCACTATTTTGAGATTCTGTGATGCCATCAGTATATAATACTAAAATATCACCAGGTTGCATAGTAAGATTTTCAACTTTAAAAGATTGATTTTCTAAGATACCTAATAAGCCACCTGTAGGAGGTAATAATGTAATTGAATTACTCTCTGCATGGAAGTGCATAGGAGAGCAATGTCCAGCATTAGTATAAAGAACTAATCTATTGCTTGAAGTTTGTAATTCACAGAAAAATAAACTGACGAACCTTTCATAATTAAAAGTATTCCATACAAGATTATTGAGCCTAGAAATTAATCGAGATATTTTTGTACCGAAACTTACTCCCATTTTCAAAGCACCAGAAACAAAAAGTGCTTGAATAGCGGCAGGTAAGCCTTTACTTGCTGCATCACAAATTACTATAGAAAGCCTTTCTTCTTCATCATCTAAACTTGGGATATAATCAAAATAATCACCACCTACTTGAGAATCAGGAATACAAACTCCATAGATATCATAATCAGCAAATTGTGTTTTATGCTCAGGTAATAGATTTCTTTGAATCTCAGCAGCACGTTCTAAATCTTTATTTAGCAATTTCTGTTTAGTTCTCTGCTTTAAATCTCTAATTGCAACCGACGACACACCACTAATTATTGTGAGAGTCTCATAGAAAGATTGCAAAATCGTATCTGCATTAAAGCTAAGAACATATTGATAATATTTATGGTTATCAATTCGGATTAAATCACCTACCCCAGATGCGGAAAATAATTCAATTCCAGTATTTTTAAGTAAAACGTCTGTCTCATAATTGATTTGAGTGCGATTGTTGTACATAGCCTTAAAAACAGGCATTTGTGCAATATGTACCTTATAAGATTTAGGGATTTTCTTTATTTTTCCATATTGATATTTTAAAATATAAGTGTTATCCTTAGGTATTAATTCCCACACTCTACCACCATTAAGACCAAATCCGGAATCATCTACAATTTTTTTTACTAATTTTGAAAGAAGTTCAATTTCATTTTTAAAATTACCTTCTGCTAAGCTCTCCACAAGCTTATAAATACTTCTTTGGTCAAAATTTTTATCTATATTTTCAATATTTGTCATTTGTTATTTTAGTAAACCAATCTTAAGAAGTTCATTATCAATTTCAATTTTGCTTTCATTTTTAATTGGCATTAATGGCATTCTATATACTTCATTGCAAAAGCCAAGTCTATGCATAATGTATTTCACAGGTGTTGGATTAGACTCAATGAAATTCAAATTCATTAATTCGAGGAATTTATAATGTATATCTTTTGCTTTGCTATAATTACCTTCAAGAGCCAAATTAACCATTTCGCTAAATTCTTTAGGAATATAATTTGAAATAACAGAAATAACTCCTTTTCCACCCATTAGTATAATCGGAAGGGTAAGAGAATCATCACCTGATAATAATCCAAATTCAGGAGATGAATTTTTCATTATTTCCATCATTTGATCTAAATCACCAGATGCTTCTTTTACTGCAACAATGTTTGGGCAGTCATTGGAAAGCTTTTTCACAGTAGATGGGAGGATATTTACAGCGGTTCTACCAGGAACATTATAAATTATTAATGGTAATTCTTTTACTTCATCAGCAATTAATTTGTAATGAGAATATAGACCATGCTGAGAGGGCTTATTGTAATATGGTGCAACTAATAAAGCAGCATCGGCACCCAATTCTAAAGCCATTTTTGACATATTGCAAGACGTAAGAGTATCATTTGAACCAGTACCAACAATAACTTTGCATCGCTTATTGGCTATTTGAATTGATTTAGAATATAATTCTCTTTTTTCATCTATGGTAAGAGAAAAGTTCTCGCCAGTAGAACCACCCACAACGATACCGCTTATACCATTAATTATTTGATGTTCTATAATTTTTTCTAAACTAATGAAATCAATATTTCCGTTTTCTAAAAAGGGTGTAATTAATGCGGAATAAGTGCCAGTGAATTCAAATTTTGTCATAATTCTAATTATTATAATTATTAAATAATAAAATTAACTCAAAAAACTAAATATTATTGTTTTATGCAATTGAATAAATAATTTTGATTGCTGTATTATTTACTTAGCAAAAAACGTACTTAAACAAAAAAAGCAGATTGCTGTAAAACAAACTGCTTTTTGCTCCCAAGGAGGGACTTGAACCCCCGACCCTCTGATTAACAGTCAGATGCTCTAACCAACTGAGCTACTTGGGAATATTTTATATTAATTTCAATTCGAAAATTTATTAAGTATTAATTATAATAATACTTAGTTTAAATCAGCTCCCAAGGAGGGACTTGAACCCCCGACCCTCTGATTAACAGTCAGATGCTCTA
>CALLXS010000046.1 GCA_937875295.1 uncultured bacterium
CATTTTAAATTTTCACGCGAAACCTTAGAAAAAATTTTTGAGGAATTAAATTTAAATGAAAATATTAGGGCGGAAGAATTAACTATTACAAATTTTTTATCATTGAAAAATATTCTTTTTAAAAAAAATTGCATGCTCCTACATTTTATATCTTTATCTAAATCTATTTTTATATCTTCTGCCTGCATATATCCACCTGCTTTCGCTCCTTGTAACATTTCATAATATTTTTTTTAATCTATTTAAAACTATAGCACCGAAAAATGTAACTATAAAACCACTTAAAAAAAAATGTATATTTCCCATAGAACCATATTTTTCTGTATAGTATTGTCCATATAAATATAATATACCCGACTGACATAAATAAATATCATAAGAGACTCCAGATATATATTTTATTATATCCATAAAAAATCCTTTTTTCCACTTTAAACTAAATATAAATAATATAAATATTTATTAACATTTTAAAGGAATTTTTCCTATGAAAAAATTATACTTTTTACTAACTACTGCGATTCTTTTGCTCCTTATGAGCATAGGAAAGTTAAATGCAGTAGAAGTAACTATAGGTACTGGTACTGAAGAGGTTACTTATCCTTTCAATACGTTGTATGAAGATGCTCGCACAGAAATTCTTTATACTGCAGCAGAAATTACTGCTGCTGGTGGTAGCGCCGGAAACATTACATCTTTATCTCTTAATGTTTCTGATAACGTTAATTTTCCAATGAATGGATTACAAATTAAGCTCAAAACTACTACAGCTACTACCTTAACTGGATTTACAACAACAGGTTGGACTACAGTATATAATGCTACTACAACTTTAACATCAATAGGTTGGAGAGAGTTTATTTTTACTACTCCATTTGCATGGGATGGTACATCAAATATAGTAGTTCAAATTTGTTTTAATAACAGTGGTTGGCAAGATTGGAGTTTTGTTTTTGCTACTGAAATACCAAATATGACTTGGTACCAACGTGCAGATGGAGAAGACGGATGCGCTCTTTCTGTTGGCGGTGATGAAGATTTCAGACCAAATATAAAGTTTAATATTGGTGGTTCTTCTCCTATGACTTATACAAGTTTTGATACATTACAAGTAACTTCAAATGCAATCGCAAGAAATAGTCAAAATCAATTAGTTGGTGCTGTAAATATAAATACTACAGGAACATCTTCACCTTATTTTATTAAAAGAATTGTATTCTCAAATGCAGGTACAGCTACTTCTGCAGATGTAGAAAATGTAAAAGTATGGATGAATAATTCTCTTGTGCTTAATACAGATCCTACTAAACTTTACGGTTCTAATTCTATAATTAATACTGGATTAAATACCGTAACTAGAACACTTGGTGCTCCTAATATGGAACTGAGTGCAGGCTTAAATGTGCTATTCTTCACATATGATGCAAAATCAACTGCTACAATAGGACATATAGCTGATTTAAAAATTGATACTATAGTCTTAGCAAAAGGTACTGTGGAAACTCCAGTAATTGTTAATACAAATACTTTTGGTTCCCGCACTATTAAAGATCCTTTAATTGGCGAATATTTAATTGGAGGTCCCGTTCAAGCTACTAGATATTATCCAACATTACAGTCTGCTATTGAAGATCTTAGCGGATTAGGTATATCTGGTGATGTCGATTTTGCAATAGCTGGCAACTTGACACTTCCTACTGATGTACCAGTAAATTTACTTCAATTTAATAATACTGGAAATCATAATGTAACAATTTATCCAAAAAGTGCTCCTAGTATAATCACTGGTGATTATACTGGAAATGGAAGTATGTTTACTATTGCTGGCGCCGATAGAGTCACTATCGACGGCAGAGTAAATAAAACAGGAACAGAAAGAGGATTAACCATTAAGAATAATTCAGCAGATACTAATGCTCGTATTATGTTAATTATTGGCGATAATGCTTCTAATGGAGGAGCAGACGATATTACAATAAAATATGTAAATTTCGATGCTACTAACAAAACTGCTTATTTAAGTAGAGCTATATTTATTTCAGGTACTGGTAATGATAATAATACTATTGAATTTTGTAAATTCACAAAATTTGATTACGCTCTTCAAGTAAGTGCTTCAGACGGAGCTACAATCCCTGCAGCAAATAATCTAAAAATAAATGATAATATTTTCGGTGATGAAGTATTAGCAAATTCTATTAATAGACTAGCTGGATATTTTAGAAATATTCACCAATTCGAATTCAACAGAAATATAGTACAAAACATTATTCATCCTACTGATTATGTAGTTCCTATTTATTTAGATCAGGATATTCAAAATGCTCGTATTTCACAAAACAAAATATCTAATATTGCTGGTAGTACATTTTCTATGGTTGTATATTCATATAATGCAAACAACCAAAATATACAAGTTGATAACAATATAATATATCAATTCTATGGTAAAAACACCACATACGGTTTCTATTTGATTGGTGCAACTAATTTTGATATATATCATAACACTGTTATAATGGAAGGTAACAGAGATGAAGTACAACCAGGCTCACCAGCTGGAACTATGTCTGCTTTAGTTTATACAGGAGCAAATGTATCAGGAGTAAATATTAAAAACAATATTTTTGTTAATAATTTAACTACCGGTACTACTCAAAATACATATATGATATATTCAACAAATAATACTGCTATAGTAGAATCAGATTATAATAATTTCTACTTGATTGGAAGTAATCCTATTTTTGCTTCTTTTGGTGGTACAGTTTCTAATACTCTTGCAAATTGGCAACCAAGCAGTACTTTTGATGCAAATTCTAAAAGTATATTAGTAGATTTCACCGAAGATAAACATTTAAGTGGCTCAGCAGCCTTTTTATCTGATTTATTAGTACCAGTTTTAGATATTCCATTATTAGTAAACGATATTGATAATTTACCTCGTCATTCATTCCCTGGCACTACTCAAATGGGTGCTGACGATGTTTCTCCTTTATTAGCAATTACTCAAGATTTAAGTGATGAAATTAGCGGACTATGTGCTCCAACTGAACAAATATTAACAGTGCAAACTGCTGTAACTGGATTTACTGATGGAATCGAAAGAACTATTGTTAATCCTCCATTTACTTATAATTGGAAATTAAATGGTACACCAGTTGATAATGTACAATATTCTTTAAATGATGATGGTGAATTAGAAGCTACTACAGTAAATTCTAATGTATTTACTGTAAGACTTGAAGAAGCTACACCTGCAGAAGGTATTAATTATAATGTAGAAGTTGTTAGCGTAGGTGGTAGTGTTATTTCAAACACAACTAATATTAAATCAGAACAAAATGTTGTTATTACTGAACCATTAATGGAGACAGCAGAATTATGTACAGAAAATGGTAAATCAACATTAAGAATTGGAACTACAGGTACTGTATCTGGATATCAATGGCAAAAAGAAATCGACGGTGTTTGGACTAATTTATTAGGCGAAACTAATGATTCGGTTGTAGTCATTTTAGCAGATCCACAATTTGGTCCTGGTTCTTATAGAGTACTTATTTATGATGGTGAAAACAATTGTAACAATGGTCAAGTTATTTCAAATGTTTCAGTATTAAATGCTGTAGATCCATTACGTAATTTAGTTCTTTTTTCTCCTGATTTAGTTGAAAATAACATCGAAGTTTGCGAAGCTTCCAATACAACTTTATTAGTAAATAAAGATTTATTAACAGGTGATATTTTTGGTTTCCGTTGGGAAGAATTTAAAGATGGAGCTTGGAGCGTAGTTGATTTAGCTAAACACCCTGAAATGTCTATCGATGGAATTGATTTCTCTAAAGCTCTTCCAGAGCATAGTGGTATATTCAGATTAGTATTAATCGGTAGCTCACTTTGCGATACAAAAGAATTAGCAAGCGATT
>CALLXS010000047.1 GCA_937875295.1 uncultured bacterium
AAGTGCTTTCCTAATTCCAATTTCTTTTGTCCTCTCTGCAACGGATACAAACAAAATGTTCATTATACCAATTATTCCGACAATAAATGATAAAATTGTCATTCCAATTCCAATACCCCACACATATATCCTAAATTTCCCCATCATATCTTCAAATTGTTTAGAATCATTTAATGAGAAATCATTAGGTTTCCCTGGTTGAATATTACGCAAACTTCGCATTATTCCTTCGGCTTCTACTTTTACTTCTTCTAATTTATCTTGCGAACCGGCTTTAATTGATATAGAATAACTCATATTCTTACCAAATATCTGAGCAAATGTTCGTATTGGAATTTTCACTATATTATCCAAAAAATCCATCATTACTGTAGATTGTTTTTTAGATACTCCAATTACGGTAAATTTATGACCATTAATTTTAATAATCTTTCCAATAGCATCATCGTTTGGAAAAAGTGATTTATTAATATTATAACCAATCACTACTACATTTGTAGATGTCCTAGATTCAATTTCGCTAAAATACCTACCTTGAATGACTTCTCCATTTTTGGTAAGTGAGTAATCACTAAGAGTACCGCTACATTGAGCTGTAGAAATCGATTTATCTTGATATTTAATCGTTACTCCGTTAGATGATACTTCTGGGGTAGCGATTTCAGCAGATTTAATTTTTTTTATAAATTGATCGGCTTGCTTTTTTGTTATATCTTTTCTCTGCATTTGATCTTCCCATTTTACGCTCCCGGTCCAATCCCATTTATCTAAATAAATCATATCAGCTCCCATTAATTCAAATGTATCATCGAGAGCTTTGTCAAGTGCAGAAAGTGCCCAACCCATCAAAATTACTACGGAAATTCCAACAACAACTCCAAGTGAAGCCAAAAATGACCGCATTTTATTAGATTTAATTGAATCTAATGCAATTTTTACTGATTCATTGACTTCAGAAAATTTCATTTTTCAAGTGATTTATTAATTTTGAAAGATTTAATTGGATTTTTGTTTATTTCGTCTCTTTCTACAAGTCCATCTCTTAATCTAATAATTCTGTGAGCATGTTCTGCTATTTCTTCCTCATGAGTTACTATTATGATTGTATTACCTAACTCCCACAGATCATTAAATAGCTTCATTATTTCTACTCCCGTTTTGCTGTCTAAATTTCCTGTTGGCTCATCAGCTAAAATAATCGATGGTTTAGTAACTAAAGCACGAGCAATTGCTACTCTTTGTCGCTGACCACCGGATAACTCATTTGGTTTATGTAACATTCTATCTTCTAAAACTACATTTTTAAGAGCTTCTATTGCTAACTCTTCCCTTTTAATAGCAGGTAGTCCTGAATAAACTAATGGTAGCTCTACATTTTTTTGTGAAGTTAAGCGAGGTAATAAATTAAATGTTTGAAACACGAATCCGATTTCTTTATTTCTTATTAGAGCTAAGTCATTATCATCCATTTCGCTTACATTATTATCATTAAAATAATATATGCCATCAGTTGGAGTATCGAGACAACCCAAAATATTCATTAAAGTTGACTTTCCACTTCCAGAAGGTCCCATAATAGCTACATATTCATTTTTATGAATATCAAGTGAAATATCTCTTAGGGCAAATACAAGTTCTTCGCCCATTTGATAAATTTTTGAAATATTCTCTATATGAATTATTATTTCTTTTTCTGAGGTTTCGTTTTCCATAGTATAAATTTAATTTTCTGCCGATAAATCTGAAACCACTTTTACTTCAGCACCATCATATAATTCTTTCCTAATTGCCATGTAACTACCGCTAATTACCTTATCGCCTTCTTTTAGTCCTTCTTTTATTTCAATATACCCATTATCGCTTAGCCCGGTCAATACTTTCACTAATTTCACTTTATTTCCTTCTAATAAAAATACATAAACCGGTGGAATTGAATTATCTTTAATTTCCTTTGTAGTCTCAGTTTCATTTAGATTTGATTCAGAATTAGAAGCAGTCTTTGGTTGATTTATTTGATCAGTCACAGATTGTAAAGGTACTGAAAGCACATTTTCACTTGTTTCAGTTTTAATATCTACATTGCAACTCATTCCAGGACGGAATTTTGGATCTAGATTTTTAATCCTAATTTTTACTTTAAAATTTGTAACTTGATTTTGTGTACCGACACCACTTTGTAAAGCAGAATGTCCTATTTCAATTACTTCACCTTCAAATTCTTTTCCGGGTAGAGCATCAATTTCTATTTTTGCTTGATCGCCGATTTTCACAAGTATAATATCATTTTCATCTACTTGTACTTCAGCATTCATTACGTTTAAATCTGAAATAACCATAATTTCAGTACCCTGCATCATTTCCGTACCTACGACTTTTTCACCTTTTTCTACATTAAGTTTTGTAACTGTACCGGAAATTGGTGAAAATAAAACTGTTTTAGCAGCTGTTTTTTGAGTTTGTCTATAACTTGCTTTCGCTTGCTCATATCTTGATTCAGATGCACTTAGAGCAGATTTTGCAGAATTTAAGGTGTTTTTTGCCATATCATATTCTTGCTGAGAAATATATTTCTTAGCATATAGATCGCTTGCTCTCTTGAAATCAGCTTCTGCTTTAGTAAGATTTGATTTACTTGCTGGAATATCATATTTCACAGCCTCAGCTGAATATTTCATTTGCTCGAGTTGTGAATTTATAATATCAGGCTTAATTCTAGCTAATAGTTGTCCGGATTTAACTTGTTCGCCCTCTTTAATATCGAGATTAATTATTTCTCCACTAGTTTCAGGAGATATTTTAACTTCGGTTTCCGGAACAATATTTCCTATTGCAGACACCGTCTGCACTATAGTTCTTTTTGTTACATTTTCAGCCATAACATCGATTGAAGATTTTTTCCCACTACCAAATATTATTCCTGCAATAATTAGTAAAAGTAAAATTGCAACAAAAATTATTATATTTCTTTTTTTCTTACTTTTCTTAGTATTAGTTTTCATTTCAAATTTTAAATATTCTATTATCTATATATTATTTACTTTATTATTTGTGCTTTCTAAATATTCTTTACGAAATACAGCTGTTTTCGACCATTTATCATGTAATGATAATCTATCTTCTCTTAATACAAAGAAACATCCAATAATAATTACAAGACTCATTAAACTTCCCATAAATCCCAAAAATCCAAAAAATGGAATTAATGCAATTAAAGCTAATATTTCTCCAGAATGCTTAAAAGCAAATCGTTTAGCTAATTGACTAGTAGGAGCCAATTTACCATTCATATCTGCAATTTGTATTCCTAACAATAATTTTCCTATTGAAGCTCCGAGAATTATCTCTAATGAATAATAAAATAATTGAATAAATTGATTAAATACGATGGTTGAAAAATAAGTAACGCTTAATTCAGTTACTTTCTCAGAAAATGCTTGAATATCTTCTACATTAAAAGTAAATCCTTCAATTAATTGGGTCATCGCTCCCATAAATCCAGATACATATAATATAATTCCTGAAATTATTGTAATTATCAAATAATCTATTAAATATGCTCCTAATCTTCTTCCAAAACCGATTCTCTGCTCTACTATTTGATGTTGCAGATAATATTGTTTATGATACATAATTTGCAAATCAACAGCATGTCTTTCCTCTTCAGTCATGTTATTGTAGCAATTTTCACATAAGCCTGGAGTTTTGAAATATACATCCGATGGATAATCATTTTCACATTTGTTGCACTTCATTTTGAACCTCTTAGAAAATTATTTTTTATTTTTACTTTATATTATTTAAATTTTTATATTCAATTATAAATCTATTCTTTAATAATTAGTGTTACTTGAAATTTGAAATTCAATATCCTTTTGAGCTAAAAAGAAATTATAGAATGCTGAATTACGATTAATTTTAGACAATACAAGTGCATTATTTGCAGTAATCATATCTGTAATACTTGCATTTCCTACATTAAATCTTTCTCTAGCAATATCATAGTTCTTCTGAGAAGCAGCTAATGCTCTATCGCTAATTTCTAATTGCTTATATGCTAATTTTATATTTTCTAATGAAATGCTAATAGAATTTTGAATATTTTGCTTTAATTTAAATAATTCTGCTTCATTTTGTAAAATTTCATATTTAGCATTTTCAATTTGATAGCTAGTATTAAATTGATCAAAAATTGGAATACTTAGGGAAGCTCCTACATAGGCACGGCTTAATTCATTAAATTTCTCTAATTTGCTATTAGACCAATTCCACCCAGCATTTGCCGAAAGTCTTGGGTAATACCCTGAATACGAGGATTCTAAAGATAATTTAGAAGCTTCTATTGCATTTGAATATGCTTGTATATCGTATCTCTGACTAATAGCATCATTAAAATTTTTCTCTGTATCGCTATATTTCTCAATTATTCTTTTCATATCATTAGTATCAGTGCTAAGATTTATACTTGCAATTGATAAATCCATTTTAGTATCAAGCGGCAATCCCATTAAATTGAGTAAATTTAATTTACTATTATTCATACCAGCTTGAGCTTGTACGATTGCAAATTCACGATTCGCTAAATCTGCTTCTTGAGAGGCAACAGTACCAATATGAGTAACTCCAGCTTCAAATTTTGCTTGAATATCTTCTAATTGATTTTTTCCTAATATTAAATTTTCATTTTGAATTGCAATTTCTTGCATTTTTGTAATTACATCAATGTATGATTTTTGGACATTATAGATTATTGAATTCTTAAATGCTTTTGCATTATATTCTGTAGAATGCAAATTTAGCTCAGCTTTTTTGTAATTATTTGATCTATTAAAACCATCGAATAAATTATAATTAACGCTAATCCCTGTAGAAAATGAATTTGGCTCTTGACCTGGTATTTGGAAAACTTGCCCCATAAAACTCATTGTTTCTGCATCAAAATTAATTAACTGTCTATTATATGAAGCAGAAAAATCAGCTGAAGGGAAATATTGCCCCTTCATAGTTCTTAAATAAGCATTTGAGATATTTATCTTTTGTGTTGCAAGTTTATAGTCAGGATTTTTTTCTAACGCTATTTTAATACATTCATCTAATGTATAAATTTTTGATTCTGCAGAATTTAGGTTTGAATTATAAATTCCTTCTTGAGACTTTAGAAGTGGATTTGCAAAGATAAATGATATGGCTAACAAGTTTATTAACGCTTTTATCATGTTGATATTCGTTAGGTTGTAATAAAAAGTAGTATTAATAAAAAGAAAATAAACGCTGTTATAATGTAATAGTTTCAAATCTATTAAATTTTAACAAATAATTAATCAATAATTAAATATTCTTTGATTTGAATAATTTCCAGATTTGTCTTTTATTGTAAATATCAATTTAGTTGATTGAGTATTTTTTAAAGAAATTATAAAAGTTTGAATATAAGAAAACTTATCTTTGTTTTCCTCTAAATTTCCATATAATTCTCTATAATTAATATCTGTGGAGCATTCAATTTGATTAACTAAATTCTTGTCATTATTGTAACTTCCATAAGATACAGTTTTAAGCTCGATATCACCATTTGATAATTTTTGAATGGAAATGATTTCTGGCTGAGGTACATCTAAAACCTTAATCTTTAGATCTTCTTCTATCATATTATTATCTAGATATCTTCGAAGCGAGATTATCTTGCCAATATCTTTGCTAGTAGGAGTATAATAGAATTTTGTACCTTCTTTGCTAATTTTTAGCTTTTCAGTATTTGTGCGTAGCTCGGCATAAGCATTTCTATTAATAAGAGGTAAATTTGGATCTATTAAATATGTCATACCGACATACATTACTTTATCAAAGATTGCATCTTCTATCGGTATTTGTTTAACGATAAATGAAGTTGATTTAATTGTTCCATCGGTTTTCCTCTCAGCAGATACCTTAACTTTAATATTCCCACTTGAAGGTATAATTCCAGTAAAAATTATTTTATTTTCTAGAATTTCGCTATTAATTGATTTATATTTTGATTGAGCATTGCCACTAATTTCAATATTAGGTTTTGATTTTAAGTCTCTGAAAATATTGATATTATAGAAATTAACAGTATTGCTCCATTTCTGCATAGCTGGCATATTAACGACAGATTTTTCAGGATTAATTGTGAAATCTCCAGGATTAATATTTATGTTATTTTCAAGCATTCTAAGAGAATCAAGAATTCTATTTATATTATCGTTAATATCTTGTTGTTGATTATTATTTGCGGAATCTAATTCTGGTTTGTTTTTGAAAATTACATTAAGAGTGAATTGAGTTTTGGATTGATACTGACGGGAATCATTATTTAATTTAATGATTGCACTCACAGCGACAATATAAGATAAATTAGATTTTATTGTTTTTTCTGGAGTCCAAATAAATTTTGCAGAACTATTTGCTTTATTTGTACTTACCTTATAAATATCGTCACCAAAATGCTCATTAATTTCTTTTGTTTGATTTGTAATTGGATCAATTATAGTAAAGCTAAAGCTAATATTCTCATATTTTGCATTGGCATAAATATTATTAATTGAATCAATTTCTAAGATTTTAACTCCATTTACATCTAAATAAAATTGAGCATTTAAATTAGTTTTTTCAGGATAGATTGAAAAATTTGAAATAGAATTATCTACGATTGTATCTTTCTGCTTGTCATTTTTATCAGGCAACAAGAATAATAATGCTGCTAAATACAGAATAAAGTATATTTCAACTGTTTTTCTTTTTTTATAGGAATTATTATTCATTTATTGATTGATTTATAATTTTTTAAACAAAGAGCTATATTGTTAACATAATAGTATGTGTATATGTTAATTGAAAATCAGTTCTTTAATGTAATAATCGGAGGATGTATGAAAAAAGAACTGAAATCAGTATGGATAATATCTAAGTATGGATCTACAAAAAAGTACGGGGTTAGTTCAAAACCATATAGAACTGCAAAATTTCTAAGTGAGAATGGTATAAACACTTATTTAATAAGTTCTGACTCGAACCATTTAGCGGAGTATCCTAAGAGTGAACATAGATACAACTGGGAGAATGAAGGAGAGTTAAACCATATTTGGATTAAGACACTAAAATACAAGAAGAGTGCTTCTATTAAGCGTGTATTTAGCTGGCTTGCTTTTGAATGGCATCTGTTTCGAATGGATAAAAGAAAACTGCAAAGACCTGATGCTGTAATTATATCTTCCTTATCACTACTCACAGTATTGTATGGCTTATATCTTAAGAAAATCTATAAATCTAAGTTGGTATTTGAAATTAGAGACATTTACCCACTAACCTTAACGGAAGAGTTAGGTGTATCCAAATATAATCCCATAGTATGGCTTTTCAAGATTATTGAAAGGGTTGGTTACAAAGAATCAGACATAATAGTAGGTACTATGCCGAATTTATCCAGTCATGTCAAGAATGTATTAGGATATGAAAAAAAGGTATTTTATTCTCCTTTAGGCATCAATGACAATTGGGATTTAATGCGAGCACCATCAAAAAGAGTAGATGAACTATTTCCAGATCATAGTTGTATTGTAATTGGTTATGCAGGAAGTATGGGAACAACAAATGCCTTAGACAGTTTTATTGAAACTATTGAATATCTTCAATCAGATAATGAGCTATATTTCGTATTAGTTGGTCAAGGTGATCAAAAGGAGGAATATCAGAATAGGTTAAAGAGCTGCTGCAATGTTACCGTTGGTCCAAAACTTGAACAATATGAGATTCCTTACTTTCTTAGTAAATGTGATATACTCTATTTGTCAACCAATGACTCCAAAGTATGGGAATACGGGCAATCTATGAATAAGCTCGTTGATTATATGAAGGCAGGTAAGCCTGTAGTTGCATCATATTCCGGGTATCCTTCTATGCTTAATGAAGCAGATTCGGGGATTTTTGTTAATACGAATTCAACAGAGGCAATAATTGAGGGTATTAGAAAATATGCTAATATGGACACAGAAGGAAGACAGGAAATTGGAACTAAAGGAAAGAGATGGATTGAAGAGAATTACGCGAATGAAATAGTTTGTAAAAAGTATTTTGATGAATTATGTGATTTAATAAGCTTCAAGGAGTAATAGGTTTCAAGAAAAAAATTTTATCAATAATCGATAGACTTTTAAGTCTTTTCAGAAGGAGGTTTCTATGAAAATATGCCATATCACAACTGTACACCCAAGATATGATATCCGTATATTCTGGAAAGAATGTGTATCTATGGCTAAAGAAGGAAACGAAGTTATGCTTATCGTAAATGATGATCAAGATAATGAAGAGGTTGATGGTATAAAAATTTTATCAGTGAAGAGTCCTTCTACAAACAGACTATCGAGGATACTGTCTGTAAGAGCCAAAAAGTTAGCTTATAAGAAGGCGATGGACTTGAAAGCTGACATTTATCATTTTCATGACCCAGAGCTTCTTGGCTTGGGTATCAAGTTAAAAAAACAAGGCACCTGCGTTATATATGATTCCCATGAAGATGTACCGAGGCAAATTCTTGCTAAGGAGTGGATACCTCGCTTTATGAGACAAATTATATCTAAGATATTTGAATTATATGAAAATAGATGTGTAAAGAAGTATGATGCAATTATTGTTCCTACCCCTCATATAAAGGATAGATTTAAACATTTGAATAATTCTGTTTGGGAGGTATGTAATTTTCCTTCAGTAGAAGAGATAAACTATTCAGGTGAGAATTACTCAAATTGTAATCCAGCTTGTTATATAGGCGACCTTTCAAATAATAGAGGCATTAAACAGATTGCAGAAGCAACGAATAAGGCAGGATTAGAACTTAATCTTTGTGGGAAGTTTCATTCAATGGGATTAGAACAAGAAATACTTGAAGAATACAATAACGTTAAGTATTTAGGTTTTTTAGGAAGAAGCGAAATTTCAGAGATATTGAATAATTCAAGTATGGGTTTCGTCACCCTACTAAATACACCTAACGATGCAATGTCATATCCAATAAAACTATTTGAGTATATGGCTGCTGGAATACCGGTTATTTCATCAAACTTCCCAGTGTATAAAGAAATAGTGGAGGAAAATAATTGTGGTATATGTGTAGATCCTCTTGATATTGATGATATATGTGATGCAATAAATAAGATAAGAAATAATAAGGTATACTCAGATGAGCTACATAAAAATGGTCGCATAGCAATAGAAAAGAAATACAACTGGGAGAGCCAAGCTAAGATTCTTATAAAAAGCTATGAATGCTGTCTGAATTATGATAAATGATTTCCATAGCTGACATAATTGAGTAACTCAACGAAAAAATTAAAAGTTTGATTTAAAGGGAGATGTTATGGTTGTTATTAAGATATGTATTTCAGAATGGAACAATGCAAGTAGAGACAAAAGAGAATTAGCTATAGTTAATGATTTAGGAGCCTGTTGTGTCGTTATAGCTAAAGGATTACCAAACGACAAAGGTAGAAAAACAAATATTTCAGGCTATGACACATATCTTTATTCAACAAAGCCTCTGGGAGCGCACAAATTTTTAAATGTTTTTAATAGGTTACTATCTGTTTTTATTTGGGCTTCAAACGTTAGAAAACATGAAGGTAATATATTGTCGTGCCACGACTTAGGAGCGTTCCTGATTGGTTGGCTTTCTACGTTTTTAATGACAAAAAACAAAAAACCTTTGCTGATATATGATTCGCATGAATTTGAGATTGGTAGATGTGGTAACCGAAACAAGGTCTCAAAATGGATTATTATTCATCTTGAAAGATTTTTAATGAAGAAATGTGTATTTTCAATAATGGTGAATGATACAATAGCTGATGAAGTTCAACGCATACACAATCAGAAAGTACGCCCAATTGTCGTTCGGAGCATTCCCGAGTATTGGAATATTGATGAAGTTGTTATTAAACAAACACGGTTTGAATTATTGAGGGGCAATGGCTTGCCTGTTGATACTTTTACAATAATGTATCATGGGGGCATAATTAAAGATCGTGGGATAGAAACACTGATCGAGCTTGTATCAATCAATCCCAATATCTCAGGTGTGATCCTTGGAAATGGACAAAAGGACTATATGAAGTATCTACAAAGCTTGGTTAAAGAAAAAGGGATAGAGGACCGAATAATTTTTCATCCTGCAGTTCCAATTGAGGAGCTATGGAAATACGTTGGTGCAGCGGATGTGGGAATGGTTATGATAAGAAATGTGTGCCTTAATCATTACTATTCACTGCCTAACAAGTTTTTTGAAAACATACAAAGTATGACTCCTGTAATTGGATCTAATTTCCCTGAGATAAAACGAATTATTGAACAGTATCAAATTGGTATGATATGCAACCCGGACGACATTCAAGAGATAAATCAATGTGTTGAAAAGATGCGTATAGATAAAGAATTTTATAAGCAGTGCAAAAAAAATTTAATACAGGCTAAAAAAGATTTATGTTGGGAAAAAGAGAAAAAGATATTAGAAAAATCGTATAAAGAATTAATTTAGATTAGATGTAAATGAGTTATGAATAATTGATAAAGGTTTTAACAAACTGAGTTAATATTAGGTGCAAGGTGAATTTAAAACAGCAAACAAAAGTGTAGTAGGAGGGTGAAAATAGTGTTGAAAGATCAGACGCTATATATGGATACAATAGAGAGCTTAGATAAAAGGTACAGCCCATTTTCGATAATAAAAATTATATTTGTTATATTAGGATTAGTATGTATGGGTTTGGTAGGCTTTTCTAATGTTGTTGCGGATGGATTGAGTGCATTTTTTCTGCTTCCTTTGTCATTCGCTGTTGCGTGTATGTTCTCCTATAATGCTATCGCCTATGCAAAAGATAGCTTTGGACTTTTAATTCTATATGGACTGATAACACTAAGATATTTGGTTTCACCTGTACTGACTGCACTATCCGGAAAGTTGGTTCCCAATG
>CALLXS010000048.1 GCA_937875295.1 uncultured bacterium
CACAAAACCTTGTACAATAAGCAGTATGTGTACTATATTTGCTGAATCTGAAATATTGATCGCTACACACTGTGAAAGTGAAGAGATCATCAAACAAAATTTAAAAAAATTACCTGTAGAATTTAGTGCTTTAAAATATGATCCATACAAATGGGAACCTAGTGATTGTATAGCAATTTATAAATTATTTTCATTGAAAAATTCCCCTGGTTTTACAAATGATTTAATATTAGGAGAAATAAGCAATATTTTCGGTTATGAAAAAGCTCTTTCACTTATTGGAGAATATCCTAAAGATGCACCATTAGTTTATGAAGTTAATACTTATATTAAAGTCGCAGATACGACAAAAATTGATTCAAATAAAATTAGCAATACTATTTCAAAAACAAATGTAATCAAACCTAAATTACATACAAAATTAGATTTTGATGATTTTTATGATAATCTTAATTCAATTTTGCCAAAAATTACTTTAGGAAGTGGAAGTATTGGTTCTAATGCATGGGCTGTAATTAGTAATAAGGGGAAAAATAATTATGCGGTATTAGCTAACGATCCACATCTTGAGCTTTCTAATCCACCTCAATTTTATCAAGCAAAATTGACATGCGACAATTATAATTTAACTGGTTTAGTTTTATGTGGCACACCAATTATGCTTATAGGTAGAAATGATAATATATCATGGGGAATTACAAATTCAATGGCTGATGATTTTGATTATTTCATTGAAAATATTGACCCAAAAAATAATGATTTTTACTTAAATACTGATAGTTCATCAGTTAGATTTAAATATATTGTAGACACAATTTACATAAAAAATCAATCAATTTATACTTATTATAAAAGGTATACAAATAATTCTGCTGTGATTTCAGATTATCATAGTAACACAAAAATACCAAGCAATATAAAACCAAAAAATAATTCTAATTCAAAGAATTATTATGAAAAGAATTGCATCACTTATAATTGGTCAGGAAATACAAATTATGATGATATTGAAAATTATTATAATTTAAGCAAAAGTAAAGAATGGTCGACTTTTTTAAAATTTGCTAGGAAAATTTATTCACCATCATTAAACTATATTTATTCTGATAAAAAGGGAAATATTGGTCAAGTTACAGGTGGATATATTCCTATTAGAAATAATACTATTAATTCTTCTTTCCCTCTAAATAGAAATAGCTACAATAAATGGTTAAGCTATTTAAAAGCAGAAGAATTACCTTATGTGCTTAACCCGGATAAAAAGTATATTGCATCCGCTAATAATAAACTTTTTATGCAGAGATATGCTAATTTTAGTAATTATTGGGATTCTCCTTCAAGGGCAATTCGCTTAGATACATTATTAAAAGTAAATTTCAGATATTCTTTTCGTGATGCCCAAATTATGCAAAATGATTTATATTCACCAATAGCTAAAAAAATCACAAGAATATTATTACCTATCATTGATTTAAATTATACAAAGCTAAGTTTGTCGCAGAAAGCTGCTACGGAGAGATTAAAGAAATGGGATTTTAGAATGATGCCGAGCTTTCCTTCTGCAATGATTTTTAATGAATTTTATAAAAATTTAATTGCCAATATTTTCTTAGATGATTTAGGAGAAAAATACTTTCAAAAATATCTTATTTTAAGAAGCTATGCAAATAATAAATTATTAAATATTATTGAGAATGAAAGCAATGATTTTATTAAAAATCATAGAAATAATAGAATAAATGATTTAAATACTTTATTTTTAGTTACATTCGAACAAAGTATAGACAGCTTATCTGCAAAATTCAAAAGCAATAATCCTGCAGATTGGATATATGGGAAAGAACATTTTGTACAAATTAAGCATAAATTTGCTGAAGACAAATTCCTTTATCCTTCGTTTGTATTAGAAAGTTTTCCAGTCGGTGGAAATGGTAGCACATTAAATAATCTTGAATATGATTATAGGTATCCCTATAGTGTAATTATTGGTTCAGCATGTAAATTTGTAACAGATATGAGTCAAAATTTTATATATTCTTCAATACCGGGCGGGATAAGTGGTCAGAATTATAGTGCAAATTATTCAGATCAATTGCAATTATGGATATTTGGTGGTTATGTAAAAATAAATACTGGTAGAAAACCAACTTCTGATTTTAGTTTAAGCACAAAAATCACAAAATAATATCTATAAATTATGATAAATTTTAGAACATATTAATTATTATTTTATTATTTTGATAAAAATTATTAATTTACATTCTTTTAAAAGCTACAGAGATAAATAATTGATTATTAGAATAAATATATATAAGATATTGTCATTTATTAAATATAGTTTTAGTGAATTAAATTAAGGAATAATATCGAATAATTCATATTACAATTTTAGAATAAAACGAAACTATATAAATGCTTAATAAATATTATCACACTTTTAGAGTATTATTATTTACTCTTATATTGGTAATAATCTTATCCTTTCCATCGTTATATGCCGATGGTAGCAGTTATTCTATTATTCAAAAATATAATTTTAAATCAAAAAAATCATTAGCATTTAAGCTCCCTTTTTATCTCCAATTAGAAGATATTCAATTAGATACTTTAATTAAAAACAAAAGATCTGAAAAACCTTCTTTGTTTAAGAATAAGCCAATTAGAAGGTTAGACGATACTCCTGATAAAGAAACAGAATTTAATGGTATACCTCCAAATAATTTTAAAAAGGCAATGGAGCTTGATTCTTCATTGCAGTTTATAAAAAATATATACCAAGTAAATGGAGAAAACATCAATGATCCATATTTGACTGATCTCGATGAATACTTACTTATTAGGAAAAAATATTTAGAAAATCAAATTCGCGATTCCCTTACTTTTAAATATGATTTAAAAAAAGCTCTTACTGGAAATGACCTTGATAAAATGATTAGTCAAGCCACTGGTCTTACAATACCATTACCACCAAATCCAGTTTTAAATTTATTCGGAAAACCCTCAATAAATATTGATGTACGCGGAAGTTTAAATTTAAAAGTAGGATGGAGATGGGATTCTCAAAATATGGGAACTTTATCGAAATTCGGCCAAACCCAATCATCACCAATTTTCCAGCAGGATATAAGATTTGTAGTAAGTGGTGGAATTGGTGATAAATTAAAACTATCGACGGACTGGAATACACAAAAACCAAGAGAATATGACAATAAATTTAAAGTAGGTTACGAAGGCGAAGACGATGAAATTATTAAACTCATTGAATTAGGTAATGTAAATCTACCTACTCAATCAAGTTTAATTGGCGGTGGTGAAGCTTTATTTGGCGTAAGAGCTGATTTTCAATTTGGTCCTGTTTATCTAAAGACAATTTTCTCACAAAAACGTGGCGAAAAGAAAATAATGGATGTGAAAGGTGGAACTTCTAAGCAATATTTTACTATTAGACCATATGATTATGCGAGGAACCACTTTTTTATTGATACTACATATTTTAGTATATATGATGAATATTTTAGACCAAATATTCCGGTAATTCCAAACACACCACATGCAGCATATAATAGAGTAAAAGAAATTGAGGTTTGGGAAGCATCAGCAGACCCATTAAACAATCCAATTTCTGCTAAATCTGTTGCAATAGCGAATTTACCGCCTCGTAAATATGGTGAAAAATATCCAATTAGCGTGAAATCAGCTTATCCAATGAGCGGAGAAGTAGAAAGAGGTAATTTTATTAGAATCGATTCTAACAGATATAAATTTGATAAAAATTTAGGTACTCTGGCTATCACAAATTTAAGACAAGATAGATATTATGCAGTGGCATATAGAATCGAAGGTCCTACTACAGCTAAAGAAGATGATATTTATTATGGCACATTCGCTTCAGATCCTACTGTGAATTTAAATGATACATTAGTGCTTAAATTAGTTTATCGTCCTGCAATGCAACCAAGTTTTAAAACTTTGTGGGAAAGACAAATGAAAAATGTTTATTCTATTAATGCTACAAATGTAAATTTAAATGAAACAAATATTAATATTTGGTATTATAATCCTACTAATGATTCTGTAGATATTCTTCCAGACGCACCAGATAAATTAGTTACAATTTTTAGAGTAGATCAAGCTGGAACAAATGGTGCCCCACCCGGAGATGGTAAATTTGATTTAAGACCTCCTTTCTTTGATACATACTTAGGCGAAATTACAATTCCTAATAGAAAACCTTTTTCTGATGGTATAAAAGCATATTTCGAGCAACAAGGCACCCCTCAATTAGCTGATAAATATATGTATAAAGACGTATATGATACTACTATAGAAGCTGCTAGATTAAATACTTCAAGAGATAGATTTGTAATTTCAGGAGAAGTGTCGGGTAGAGCATCAAATAGAATTTATGTAGGCTTTTTCCAAATTCCAAGAAATTCCGTTAAAGTATTTTTAGATGGAATTGAGTTAATAGAGAACATTGACTATACTGTTGATTATAGCAATGGTATTGTAAATTTGATTAATCCAAGAGCAAGCATCCCAAATGCCAATTTGAGAATTGAATATGAATCCCAAGATATTATGAATATGGCTACTAAGACTTTAATGGGGATACGAGGAGATTATCAATTATTTAAAACTCGAGAATTAAATACTAATATTGGATTTTCATTAATGCGCTATAGTATGTCTTCATTGCAAGATAGGGCTAGGATTAATGAAGAACCTTTTGCCAATACGATGTTTGGCTTTGATATGAAAACAAATTGGGATACTCCTTGGCTTACAAAAGCTTTAGATTTCTTACCTTTTTATGATACGAAAGCACCTTCAAACATTTCATTAAAAGGTGAATGGGCAATGAGCATTCCTTCTCCAAATAGAAAATATTCCGATGTAGCCTCTGATAATGGAGCACCTGTTGTTTATATAGATGATTTTGAAGGTTCGCAAAGATCTATTCCTCTTGGTACTACTCCTTATCAATGGCGTTATTCTTCAGCTCCTGAAGATACAACAATAAGCCAAAATCCTATGGATAGAAATTTATATAGGGCTCAACTTATGTGGTATACTTTTGGATATCCAAGAATTGATATTAAAGAAGTATGGCCTCAAAGAGAAATTAGAAGTGGCTTTACAAAAACTTCTGCTTTATATATTAAATTTGATCCTAAAATTAGAGGTATTTACAATAATAATCCTCAATTCCTTGATTCACTTAACCCTGAATACGATCCAAATAATACTTTTAGTAGTGATTTTACCAATAAGGAAAAAATTTGGGGTGGTATGCAGAGATTAATTTCTTCTTCATATACAAATTTTGACCAAGATAATATCGAATTTCTTGAAATCACTATGAAACCTGAACAACCAGAGCATACTACTAAAATGTATGTAGATTTAGGTTTGATAAGTGAAGATGTTATACCTAATATGTCTTTAAACACTGAAGATGGTATTACTGAAGCTAATCCTATCCCAAATAATATTATAGATGTTGGTGAAGATGTTGGTATTGACCAAATTGCTGATGACCAAGAACAAGAAATTTATCCTTTCCCTTTGAATTTAGAACCGGATCCAGCAAGAGATAATTTCAGATTTGATTATAATAAAGATGATGACAAAAGAGATGAAACTGATTTCGGAGAATATAATAATTACGAGGGAAATGCTCAATCATCCGAGGCAGGTAGATATCCAGATACTGAAATTCTAAATCCGGCTAATGGTCAATCAATTTCCACTGCAAATAGTTATTTCACTTATGAAATTAACTTAGATACCGCTGAAGGAAGAAATTCGCAAATTGTCGGTGGTAATCGGCAAACTGGTTATCTTACTTGGAGAATTCCAATTAGAAAACCAACAAATAGATTTGGTAATCCTTCTTTCTCTAATATTCAATATGCGAGAGTAAGGGTGCAGGGTGGTTTCTTTAAAGCTGTAATTGTTGATTGGAAATTAATAGGTTCTGAATGGCAAAGAAATAATAATATTCAATCAAATGTAGATCCAGGTGATTCTACTATGACTGTAGAGTTTGTGAATATTTGGGATAATAGTGAAGCTCCTACATATTATACTATGCCACCTGGAGTAAATCCACCTAAACAAGTGTCAACTGATCCAAATGATGTTACAAATTTAAATGAACAGTCATTATCTATCAGTGTGAAAAATTTAAGATATAGCGATGAGCGATTAGCTGTTAAATATATAAGACAATTAGATTTATTTAATTATAAAAAGTTAAAATATTTTGTTCATGGTGATGGCTCAATGCCATATAATGGTGGTACACCTAAGGCATATTCAATTTTTAGATTTGGAATTGATTCATCAAATTATTATGAATATCGCAGACCTTTATATAATGGTTGGCAAGAAGTTGAAATTGATATTACTCAATTATCAGCTATTAAACAAGCTCGCGATTCTATGGGTACATTTAGACGAATCGAATTCCCTGTACCAAATCAACCGGGTTCAATTTTCGCTGTAAAAGGTAATCCAGTTATGACTCGAGTACAATTTTTAGCTTATGGTATAGCCAATTCTCCGGATCAATATCCTAATGAATTATCCACGACAATGTGGGTAAATGAGCTTAGATTACTCAATCCAGAAAGTGCAAATGATTGGGCAGCACTTGCTAGTGCAGATATAAAACTAGCAGATTTAGGAAATATTAATGCAAATATTAATTACTCTAAACCAAATTTCCACAGATTAGAAGAAAAATTTGGCAATCGCACTACAAATGCTGATTGGAGTGTTGCTATGAATGCAAATGTTGAGAAATTACTACCAAAAATATTTAGAGAAACTCGCATCCCTGTATCATATTCTCATACTGAAAATAATCAGACACCTACTTATATGCCAAATAGTGATATTCAAGTGGAAAATGCTGCACAAGCCGTGTATAGACAAGCAATAGTAAATGGTGAATCTGAAGCATCAGCACAAGCTCAATCAAATAATATACGTAGAAGAGCTGAATCCATAAGAGTAGGTGATAATTTTGCAATCTCTGATTTTAAAATGGGAATCCCTATTAATCATTGGTTAATAAAAGAAACATTAAATCGAATGGTAATGAATTTCTCACATAGTCAGGAATTTGAGAGAAATCCAAATGTTCAAGAGAAATTTTATTGGATATGGAGATATGGATTGAAATACTCTGTTACTATCCCAGATGTATTATCTCTAAAACCAATTTCATGGATCGGCAAAGAATTCCCTATATTAGGTTCTTATTCTGATTATAAGATCAACTTCTTACCAAATGTATTTAATACAAATATTTCTTTTACGAGAAGTAGAACAACTGAACAGTCTCGTTTTAGTAATTATCCGTCTCCAATTTTTAGAAATTTTGGTGCTGAGAGGATGGCCGAAATTAATTGGAGATTATCCGAAAATGGTATATTAAGTCCAATTATTGGCTACTCATTTACAACGACAAGTTCTTTAGTACCTTTAGAATTAGATGAATTCGGTAGACAAAGATCTAGTTCAGAATTGACTAAACAAATACTATTTAATAGTGGGAAAGTAGTTAATTTCGGTAGTGATGTGCTTCATAATCAGAATTTTGATATTAATTTGACACCAAGATTACCATTTGGAAAATTATTTAATAGAGTAGTTGATATGAGTGCTAGCTATAGAACTACTTATAGTTGGTCTAATCCTATGCAACCAGATCCTGCATTAATGGATAGAGTAAAAAATTCTATGTATAATAACGACATTAGATTTAAAATGGGATTTAAATTAATGCAGTTCGGAAATGGAATATTTGATGGTGCTGATATTAATGACAGAGGCACAAGTAGAATTGATACAAATAAGAAAACTAACTCTAATTCATTTTTGACTACAGTCGGCGATGTCATTCAATATATATTTTTTGATTATGAAAAATTAGATATTACTTTTTCACAACAAAATAATGCACAAAATCCTGGAGTTTTTGGTGGAAGTGGTTTTACTAATTTTTTAAGAGGATTTGCTGGTATGCAAAATGAAGAATATTTAGGACCTTCAGCTGCTTACCAATTAGGTCTAATATCTAATCCACATGGTGATTTTAATATACAAAAATCTGATGCGTTCCCATTTTTTACATTTAAAACTACAGCTGGACGTCGTCCTGCAAACGGAGTATATCAAGATGTATATAGACAGGTGAATAACTTAGAAGCAAGGACTTCTAAAACTCTTTGGAAAGGAGCTAAATTAGACGTAAACTGGCTTACATCTAGACAATATAATAAGACTCAAACTGTTACTGCCGATAGTATGGGAATCCCAAATTTCTCAAATATTTTCGTAACTCAGCAATTATCACGTTCATTCTTATCATTGCCTTTAGTTTTTGGAATTAATGTATTCAATAATACAGCAGACCATATTATCGAAATATATGAACAAAGAGAATTGGCTATTGATGCAAATAACTCTCTCGACACTTTAGAAAAAAATGTTGCAAAAATGGAAGCTATCTCTGATGCATTTTATGAAGGATTAGAAGCATTCTCATTGACAAAAGGAAGTATTGGGAAATTTTTACCAGCTCTTAATTGGCGATTGAGTTGGGAAGGATTAGAGAAATTCCCTCTATGGAGTAAATGGGTGAAACGATTAGCATTAGATCATTCTTATACATCTAAATATACTGAAAATATACGTATAACTGATAATGGTAAAGTGATAGAGGGCCAAAATGTAGAAACTGGGTTTATGCCTTTAATTGGCTTAAATGCTACATTTGATGAAAAAACGTTTGATGGTTTATTGAATTTTAGATTAGTATGGAATTCTACAAATAATTATATGCTTTCTGCTGTACAAAAAGCTACATTAACTCGTAATTCTTCTGAAGAAATTCAGTTGCAAGCTGGATATACAATGAAAGGATTTGAATTCCCATTATTTGGAATAATACTTAAAAATGATTTTGAAGTAAGTATGCTAACTTCATACAAATCTAATAAAATAGCTACTTATGATATTATGAAAAGAAATAATCCTCAAGATGGTAGAGTACTTACTGGAAATACTCAAATTGTAATAGAACCTCGTGGCACTTATACTGTGAGCAATGCTGTAAGAGCATCATTATTTTTCAGGTATGAAGGCACATTTAATGAAGGTGTTGGATCACCGGGATTTACTACTACTCAATTTGGCTTAGACTTAAGAATATCTTTAGAGGGTGGAAGATAAATAATTATTTAACTAACTTTATTTTTTAAAATAATTATAATTATTTTAAAATAATTGTTACTTATTTACTTTATTTAATTTAAATTTGCAATTATTTATTTATATTATGGAGTAAAATTATGTTATCTGGAAATTATATTTTAGTGTTACATTCCCATCTTCCTTGGGTATTACATCATGGCACTTGGCCTCACGGAGAGGATTGGTTGCATGAGGCTGTTGCAGAGTGTTATATACCAATACTGAATGCATTAAATGAATTAGTCGAAAATAAAATTTTACCAAAAATTACAATAGGTATTACTCCTGTATTATGTGAACAATTAGCTCATCCAGATTTTCCTCAATTATTTATAGATTATTGCACTGAAAAAATAAATCTTGCAAAAGAAGATAGAAAATTTTATTCAGATCATAATTATGACCAACATCATATTTATTTAACAGAATATTGGGAAAAATGGTATCAATCAGTTCTAGATGATTACCAAAAAAAGTATAAATCTAATATAATTGGTGCTTTCAAAAAATTGCAAGATAAAAAAGCTATTGAAATTATTACTTGCGCTGCTACTCATGGGTATTTACCTTTATTACCAACAGAGAAATCTATTAATATGCAAATAAAACTCGGCAAAGAGAATTATATAAAGCATTTTGGTAGAGAACCAAAAGGAATTTGGTTGCCTGAATGTGCATATAGACCATCATACGAGTGGCATTCACTTTTACCAATATTCCCATATAATATCCCAAAATTAAGACCTGGAATTGAGCAATTTTTAGCAAACCACGGAATTAATTATTTTATAACTGATGAAAAACATATTTCTGAAGCTATTCCACTCGGATATTATAAAGATGGCAATAGGGAAGATTTTAAACCAATTTGGGTAAATAATTATAATTTAGAGAAAACACCTCTTAAAATTTATAATGTTTCATCTTCTGAAAAAGTAGAATATGGTACTGCAAATGTATTTTCAAGACATAGAAGCATATCAATGCAAGTCTGGTGCGGCAAAACAGGTTATCCAGGACATCCTGATTATTTAGATTTTCATAAAAAAGAATTTCAAAATAAATCTAGATTAAGATACTGGAAAGTAACAGATACTGAAGCAGATATGATGTATAAACAATTATATCACCCTGATTGGGTTGATGATAAAATCGATATGCAATCAAATCATTTTGTTCATCATCTTGAAAATTCAGTAAATCATTTCAAAAATGAAAAAAATATGCAAGCCACAATTTGTACTCCTTTTGATACTGAATTATTTGGGCATTGGTGGTTTGAGGGTCCAAAATTCATTAAAGCAGTATTGCAGGGAATGAGCCAATCGCCTTGGATTAAAAGTGCTACTTGTTCAGAACAGGTGAAGAAAATGAATCCATCTGAAGTAATTCGAATGAATGAAGGATCTTGGGGGGTGAATAATAATCACGATGTTTGGAGCAATAAAGACAATATTTGGACTTGGGAACATATCTATAATGATGAAAATTCTTTAATTATGTTTTTCCAAAAGTATCCTCTCGAAAAGCTGACTAAAAAAGCTAAAAGAATATTAGAGCAAGCATATAGAGAATTATTATTAGAACAAAGCTCAGATTGGCAATTCTTAATTCATGCTCAATCTGCTAAAGATTATGCTGAAATGAGACTAGCGAATC
Organism: uncultured bacterium; assembly: GCA_937875295.1. Taxonomy (GTDB): domain Bacteria; phylum Bacteroidota; class Ignavibacteria; order Kapaibacteriales; family UBA2268; genus CALLXS01. The sequence goes on from CALLXS010000048.1 coordinate 10,927, forward strand.
ATCATAGTGACTTTAATAAACTTCTTGAATATGCTGATAAAGTACAGAATAAAAAACGACTTACAAAAGAAGAAGATGCATATTTACAAGAAGTTGAAGCAAGAGATTCTATATTCGAAGAAATTGATTTATCTTGGTGGAAAGAATTAGAATTTAATGTATGATAAGAAAAAGATACTAAAGAATATTGCTACTCTTTCTGTATCTGAATTAGTAAATAAGGGGATAGTATTGATAACGACTCTCTATTTGATGAGAGTCGTTACTCCTAATGGGTATGGTGTAATTAGTTTTGGAGATTCATTTTCCAGTTTTTTCTTAATTTTGGTAGTATTAGCTTTTTATCAAATCGGCTCACGCGAAATTGCCAAGAAAGATTATGATATTTCTAAAATAGTTAATACTATAATAACTTCAAGGCTAATTTTAGCAGTATTTACATCAATTTTATATCTCTTAATACTAAATTTCATAAATATTAGTCCTGAAAAAAAGACAGTATCATATATTTATATGATTATACTTTTTACTAATGCATTAAATTTAGATTGGGCATTTCAGGGAATGGAAAAAATGGGAGTTATGGCTACACGCCAAGTTCTCACAAGCTCATTGACATTGATAGGTTATTTAATATTTGTTAAAAGTAGGGCAGATGTAATTCCAGCTACTTTAATTACAACTCTTTCAGCATTTCTAAATGTTATTTTGCTTCTAATTTATTATCACAAAAAAGAATTTAAATTCCGATTACAAATAGATAAAGAAGTACTAAAAGTTGTAATGAAATCACTTCTTCCTCTTACAATTTACATTTTAGCTGCTACTTTGTTAAATAAAGCTAATATCTTAATTATGGAATATTACAAGGTAAGTGCTTATGATATAGGGATTTTTGGTGGAGCTTTTAAATTTATTACATTTGGAGTTGTACCAAGTAATATTATACAGATGTCATTTTTCCAATTATTAGCTCGTACTAGAGAAAAAGAAGAGAGGTTAGTTGTATATAACAAGTTTTTCACTCTAAATATTTTGGTGGGATGTTTTATTTTTATGATAATGTATCTATCACCAGAAATAATTACATTAGCTCTAAAAAAAGAATTTTCTGCCTCAATTCCTCTATTTCAAATTTATGTAATATCAGGAATTATTATGTATATGAATACATCTGTTACTCCAGCATTAATAGCATGGAATTATGAAAAAAAAGTAATGCAAGCAACAATAATTGGAAGTATTATTTCACTTGCTGCTAATTTTATTCTGATTCAACAATATGGTAACTATGGAGCAGTATATGCTTCAATTATCGGAGAAGCGACTATTTTTATATTGTATGCAATGACTTTATTTCAAATAATTCAATATAATTTCATCAAAAGTATTTTAAAGGTTTTTTTTGTATTAGGAATATCGGTATCAGTAGGATTACTTCTCAAAAATTTTGGTTTGAATGTATTTATTGTGATAATAATTGTGTCAATAATTTATTATTTAACTTCTTTAAGTATAAAATTAATTGATAGAAATGAATTAAAAAATATAATAAAACGATGATGTATGATTATTTAATTGTAGGAGCAGGGATAAGTGGTTGTGTAATTGCAGAGAGAGTTGCAAATATTTTAAATAAGAAAGTATTAATTATTGACTCTCGCAACCATATTGGAGGTAATTGCTATGATTATCTAGATGAGAATGGGATTCTAGTTCATAAATATGGACCTCATATTTTTCATACTAAATCAAAATTAGTATTTGATTATATTAGTAAGTTTACAGAATGGGAAGTATATTTTCACAGAGTGCTTGCAAATGTCGATGGAATTGATATTCCTGTACCATTTAATTTTGATGCTATTTATAAAGTTTTCCCTCCAAAATTAGCAAATGAAATTGAAAGTAAACTATTAGAAAAATATTCATATGGTCAAAAAATTCCAATACTTGAATTAAGGAAATCAAGCGATCCATTGCTGAAGTTCTTATATGAATATATATATGAAAAAATATTCCTTAATTATACTATTAAGCAATGGCATTTATCTCCAGATGAAATAGATGAATCTATTACAGGGAGAATACCTGTTTATTTATCTCGAGATGATAGATATTTCCAAGATAAATATCAAGCAATGCCAAAAGATGGATATACAGCAATTTTTAATAAAATGATAGCTCATCCAAATATTGAATTGAAATTAAATATGAGATTAAGTGATATTGAAAATGAAATATCTTATGACAAATTGATTTATACAGGCAAAATAGATGAATTTTTCGATTACAAATATGGTGAATTACCATATAGATCTTTAGATTTTAAGCTCGAAGTATATGAAATTGAATTCTATCAAAAAGTAGCCCAAAACAATTTCCCAAACAATTTCGATTTTACACGAATTACCGAATTTAAGCATTTTTATAAAAGAAAAATTAATAATAATACTATTGTTGCGAAAGAATATCCTACTCAACATATAATTGGTCAAAATGAAGCTTATTATCCAATAATTAATAATGAAAATAAAATATTATATGATAAATACATCAATGAAGCTAAACAACTTGAAAATGTATATTTCATTGGTCGATTAGCCGAATATATGTATTATAATATGGATGAAACGTTCTTGTCAGCTCTAAAATTATTTGATATTCTTAAAGAAAATAATGTCACACATTGAAAAAAATATTCCAATTGTAACTGATTTAGACGGATCTTTATTAAATATTGATTCTACTGCTTTATCGATGATCCAAATGCTTAAGAATTATCCAAGTAATTATTTAAAAGCTATTTTATGGTTGCCCAAAGGAAAATATTTTTTTAAAAGTCATATAGAAAAGTATTCCAATATTATCGCAAATCAATTACCTTATAACGAAGTTGTTCTAAAATTTCTGAAAGACGAAAAATCTAAAGGTAGGGAAATATATCTAGCTACTGCTTCAATGCAGTCAATTGCTGATAAAATAAATAATCATTTGCAAATTTTTAAAGGTGCTTACGGTAGCGAAAATAATATTAATTTATCTTCATCAAACAAACTAAATAAACTAGAAGAATTATTTGGGAAATATAATTTTGATTATATAGGTGATAGCAATTCAGATCTAATAATATGGGAAAATGCAAATAAAGGTTATGCTATAAAGCCTGACAAATCATTATCAAAGCAAATTGCAAAAAATTATAAAATCAATGTTTTCATTGAAAAAAAATCATCAAATATCAAATTGTTAATTAAGCAATTAAATATATTAAAATGGACAATAAATTTATTATTATTCTTGCCATTAGCAGTCCTAAATATAAATAAAAACGACGAAATAATTGAGAACTTAATATTATCATTTTTTGCTATTAGTTTAATTGATTCTTTTTTAGGAATGAAAAAAGTGCTTTTTTCAATAGCTGATTATGAATTTGACAATTATGATAGTAAAGATATCCTATCGGGAGAATTGAAAATATTTATTCTTCTACGATTTATGCTTATAATATTAATTTTATCATTAATCCTAATGTTTCTTTTATCTTCAAATATTCCAATTTTATTATTATTTCTTTATTTCATTTTGGGTGAATATTTCATTCATTCTAAGCATAAGATCTCAAATTCTATAGAAATTTTTAAAATTGTTTTTAAGATATTTATTGGGTATTATTTAATAAAATAAAGTTATTTCATTACTTTTCTAAAGCTACGATAAATTAAAACTAATGAAAATAATACAATAAAAGTAGCCCAAATATAATGAGGTAGGAATAACATTTGTTCCATTACAAAAGTGTCTGAATAATAAGTACCTGCTTCAGTTGTACCTTTGCTTGAGAATAAATAATCTATACTCAAGTATAAACTTAAAAAAGCCTGTATTCCGATAAATTGACATAAAAATTTATTTAATTGCTTCCCTCCATAAAGAGAAGCTATAAAAAAGATTACAGCAAATACCATTATAAAGATAAATCCAAACATACTTCTTACCCAAATTATATCACATATAGCTAGAATAATAGAAAATATTAACATTATTTTCCGGCTACTATTTAAATTTTTTGATGCTACAATGAAAAAATAACCAATAATAGACGGTGCTATTGGTCCAGCAAAGGCAATTAAAGCTCTTCCAATTCTACCAAAAAATACATCTCCCGAGTAGTAAGCTACTCCTGAACCATTTGAAAATATTTGAAGATACTCAAAATTTGCACCAAGTAATAATGCAAATATTCCATGTCCCATTTCGTGAAACCAAGTACCTAATATTACAAAAGGGTATAGTATCGATTTCCCAAATGGAATAAAATGCCACATAATGATAGTGAAAATAGCAATAAAAGATAATGAAAATAGGCTTAATTGACTTTCTTTTGGCGAACTTGATTTTTGGGGTAGAGGATATAATTCATTCATATTTTTTAAATTAACTTTAAAACATTATTTTTGTAAAGATTTTTTCTTTAAAATACTATAAACGATGAAGTTCATAAAAATTTTATTAATATATATATTTCTTTTATTTGTAATTACTTTATCAACGAATAAACTATTCTCAAATGAGTTTACTGCTCAACTAGATTCGACCGAAATATTAATTGGTTCTAGGGCAGTGCTAACACTTCAAACGCCATTATTAGATGGAAAAATTATATATCCAAATTTAATAGATAGCTTAAATGGATTAAAAATAATATCAATTTCACAAATTGATACAATTAATCTAAAAAATAAACAATATTTATCTCAAAAATTATATTTAACATCTTTTGACAGTGGGATTTATAATATAATGCCTCTCGTCTTTGTTTATATTGATAATAATCAACTGACTAAAGTTTATAATACTTCTGCACTTACGTTGAAGGTAAATTCCATAGATATTTCTCAAATGAAAGATATTAATGCTATTAAAGGATTTCTTAACGAAGATAAAAATTTAATGGATTATTTTCCATTTATACTTGCATTTTTTGGACTTATTGTATTAATATTTATTATGTTCAAAATTTGGAAGAATAAAAAAAGAAAACCAAAGATAATAGAAGAAAAGCATAAAGAAATAATAATTGATCCGAAAAAATGGTTATTTGATGAATTAATTTCTCTTAAAGAAAGAGAATTATATAAGAAATCAGAAATAAAATTGCATTATTCACTCTTATCAGAAGCTTTTAGGAGATATTTAGAGCTTAAATATGATATACCGGCTTTGGAAAATACAACAGAGGAAATTAAATTTTCATTACAAAATAAAATGGATTCTGTGGTGATTAATGATTTGATATTTTTATTAAATCAATCTGATTTAGTTAAGTTTGCAAAGTTTATTCCATCTGAAATAGATGCAGAAAATCAATTAAATGCAGCTTTTAACATTTATGAGAAAATATAAAAGCGAATTTACAAATAAAAGTTATTAATTATTTTTTTCAGAGTTAACAAGTGCATTTCTAACTTGTTCTGGGCTTTCAAATTTCAATATTTTATTAGCAAAAACTTTTGCTGAATTATATTTAATGTTTCTAATTCGTTTTTTTAAGTCTAACTGAATTGATGGAGATACGCTGAATTGATTAATTCCAAGCCCAACTAATAATTTTGTAGCCGAGGTATGACCAGCAATTTCACCGCAAATACTTAATTCAATTCCGGCTTTTTCTGAATTATCAACGGTCAATTTAATTAAATTTAAAACAGCTGGATGGAAAGAGTCATAAATTGAATTTACTTTTTGGTTATTTCTATCTGCTGCTAATGTGTATTGAGTTAAGTCATTTGTGCCAATACTAAAGAAATCGCAATATTTAGCTAATTTATCACTAATTAAAGCAGCTGCAGGAGTTTCAATCATTATTCCGACTGGAATTCGATTATCAAATAGATAGCCCTCTTGTTTTAGCTCTTTTTTACATTGCTCAATGAGAGAAATAGTTTCTTTTACTTCGTTAGTATTAATAACCATAGGTAGCATAAATTTTATATTTTTATTGACAGATGCTCTTAAAATCGCTCTAATTTGAATTTTAAAAACATCTTTTTTTTCTAATAAAAACCTAATACCTCTATGCCCAAGTGCAGGATTTTCTTCAAAAATTTCTGTATCTTTGAAATATTTATCTCCTCCAATATCAAATGCTCTAAAAGTAATTGAGTCAGGATATGCTCTATTGGCAAAGTGCATATACCAAGTGTATTGATCTTCTTCGTTAGGAAAATAATTTAGCCCAATTATCAAACTTTCTGTTCTTACTAATCCAACACCTTCAGATTTAATTTTTGCAGCATTTTCAATATCATGAGAAGTATCGACATTGGACATAAGTTTAATTTTTCTTCCATCTTTTGATTCTGTCGGAAGATTGCGTAATTCACCTAAGCGAGAGTGATGTTCTTCTTCGATTATAGTTTTTAATTGATAATCAGATATTTCCTGATTGTCAGGATTTACTATAATTACTCCAGAAAAACCATTAAGTATCACATTGTCACCAGTTTTTATGTTAGTGCAAGCATCTTTCACACTAATTACTGCTGGAATCATAAAAGATCGAGCTAGAATAGAACAATGCGAAGTAATTCCACCTGCTTCAGTAATTATACCGGATATTCCAATTTTAAAATAATGAATTAGTTCTGACGGAGTTATGTTTTTAGCAATTAAAATATCACCACTGTTTACTTTAGTAAATTCATTTCTATTCCAAATTATGTCTAACAGCCTTTCTTTGATATTTTCAATTTCAAAAGCACGTTCTCTAAGAATAGAATCTTGAGTATTTAGTAAGAAATTCTTTTGTTGGTCATAATGAAATGTTATTGCACTTTCTGAAGAAAAACCTTTTTTAATATATTCAATAATATTGTTGTTTAGTATTTCATCATTAATAAGCATTAAATTTGATTCCAAAATTGCTGCAATATTTGGTTGATATTTATCGACATCATTTATTATTGCGTTGTAATCAGTAGAAAGAACTTTAATTGCATTTCTAAATTTTTCAATATTTGGTTGAATTTCATCATCAGAAATTATATTTTCATAATCAATCATATCTTGGGAAAATTCAACGATAGCTTTTCCCATATAAATACCTGGAGATGATGGAATTCCTCTTATCATAATTTATTGATTTTTATTTATTGAATTTAATTTATTTTGAAGCTTTTTAAGAATTAAAATTGTAAAAATACAAACTGCAATTAGTGCAATCCCAATTATAAGGAACCAAATTTCTTTTGATAATGAATATGCTACAAGGAATAAAATAGATGCTATAATATTTGTAGCTAATAATACATATTTGCTTGTATTAAGACTTTTCCCTAATTTATTTATATCAGAATTATTTTTCATAAATTAAAAACTATTTTTTAAATTTCGTATTCATAATATAAGGAATAGCATTTTCATATTCTTCACTTAATTTTTCTACAGTAGTATTTATATAATTATTTATGATAAAAGAATTATTAATAACTTTTCCTAATTTATAAAGTCCTGTTTTAAATTCAAAGCATTTTTCTTTTAATTTGTCAAAATTATTAGGATTGATACTAACAATTATTCGTGATTGAGATTCGCCAAATAATTGTCCGACCGATAGCTCTTCTATATCAATTTCACAACCTAATTTACCGGAATAAATTGCTGATTCAGCTAAAGCTATTGCAATACCACCCTCAGAAGTATCGTGAGCAGAATTAATTATTTTTTCGTTAATTAGCGAAAGTGTTAATTTTTGCAAGTTAATTTCATCTTCTAATATTAAAGTTGGTGGTAATCCCACTAATTTCCCTAATTTTTGTTTTAAATATTCAGAACCACCTAACTCTTTTCTATTATTACCGATTAAGTAAATTTCATCGCCCTCATTTTTGAAATCAGCACTCATCACGTTGTCTATATTATCAATAATACCGAGCATGCCAATAGTTGGTGTAGGGTAAATTGCAAATTCTTTTGATTCATTATGGAAACTTACATTTCCACCTGTAACTGGAGTATTTAAAGCACGGCAAGCGTCACCAATTCCTCTCATAGCTTCTCTAAAAGTCCAATAAACCTCTGGATCATATGGATTTCCAAAATTTAAGCAATCTGTAATTGCTACAGGCTCAGCACCAGTACATACTACGTTTCTTGCAGATTCGCATACTGAAGAGAGTCCTCCAATATATGGATCTAAATAACAATATCTTGAATTGCAATCTGTAGTAATCGCAATACCTCTTCCTGGTAATTCTTTTAATCTAATTACTCCTGCATCTCCTTTAATTGAAATTGTATTTGTGCGTACTTGTGAATCATATTGTTTATAAATCCATCTTTTTGACGCGATTGTAGGGGATTTTAATATTGACCAGAAATCTTCCGGTTGAGCAATATCTAAATTATGATTATTTACATCATATTTTCTTGTTTCGATTAAATATTTTGGTTCTTTATAATCAGGATCATTTTGAGGAGCTCCACCACCTAAGACTAAACTATCGGCTACAAGATTAACAACTAATTTCCCATTTCGGTGCATAATTAATTTACCACCCTCAATTACTTCTCCAATTTGAACCATTGGAACATCCCACTTTTTGCAAATTGACATTGCAATATCAACTTTATCTTTATCAATGATAAACAGCATTCTTTCCTGAGATTCAGATAATAATATTTCATAAGCACTCATGCCTTCTTCTCGTAGGGGTACTTTATCTAAATCTATTTTCATTCCGACATCAGTTTTAGCGCTCATTTCAGATGTAGAGCAACTAATACCTGCTGCACCCATATCTTGCACTCCAACTACACTTCCACTTCTAATTAGTTCGAGAGTAACCTCCAGAAGCATTTTTTCGGCAAATGGATCGCCTACTTGAACAGTTGGTCTCATATCTTCAGTTTGCTCATCAAATTCTCTTGATGCAAGCAAAGAAGCTCCATGAATTCCATCTCGTCCAGTACTTGAGCCAACTATCATCACAGGGTTTCCTGGTCCTTTTGCTGCTGCAGAAGCAGTTTGATTAGTTTTCACAATTCCAACTGCCATTGCATTAACTAGTGGATTATCAAAATAACAATCATCAAAGTATATTTCACCTGCTACAGTAGGGACTCCAAATGAATTACCATAGTGGCTAATACCATTTACTACACCTCTTAGTAGGAATTTTGTTCTTTCGTTATCTAATTCACCGAAACGAAGTGAATTAAGTGCTGCAATTGGACGAGCTCCCATTGAGAAAATATCTCTTAAAATTCCGCCCACACCTGTAGCTGCACCTTCAAAAGGCTCAATAGCAGAAGGGTGATTATGGCTTTCTATTTTGAAGCAAATTGCATATCCATCTCCGATATCGACTAAACCAGCATTTTCCTCACCAGCATCGACTAATAATCTACCACCGGAGCGGGGAAGAGTCTTGATTTGTTTAATTGAATTTTTATATGAGCAATGTTCGCTCCATAGTACACCATACATTCCTAATTCGGTATATGTAGGAGTACGACCTAATATTTCTAAAATATTTTGATATTCTTTTTTTGTTAGACCAACTTCTAATGCAGTTTCTTCAGTTACATTAATTTCGGAATATAATTTTTCGTCCATTTTTTTATTTCAATAATGATAAAGATCAATAAATTAATAAGCAACAAAAATAATAAAAATTTACGAGCTTATGAAGATATATTTTACTTTATTATTAAATAATAGTCTTTTTATATTAAAAGAGATTTGTTTTTTATGATAAAGGTGATAATTGAAAAATTTTTATTGAAAAAAGAATATTTTTTCTTAATTTTGAAATCTTTATTAGTTAGGGAAATGTAATATTATTCATTTCTCCGATGTATAAGTTGATGGCGCGTTCGTCTAGAGGCTAGGACAGGGCTCTCTCAAGGCTCAAACACGGGTTCAATTCCCGTACGCGCTACAAAATATTAAATATGTATTAAAAAATCATTGAGTTGCTCTACATTTTCTAAAATGTAGTCTGTAGAATACTTTTCAAATTCTGTCCTACTCCCATATCCATAAAGAACTGAAATACATTTAATATTATTAGAATGAGCTCCAATAATATCAAAATATCTATCACCTATCATAATTGTTTCTTCCAGCGAAGATGGATTTAATTGACTTAAAACCTCTGCTATAATTTCACTTTTATCACTCATTGTGTTATCTAAGTTACTTCCCACGATGACTTTAAAATATTTATCAATAGAAAAGTGTGATAAAATTTGCTTTGTGAAGTGAGTGGGTTTAGAAGTAGCTATTGCAAGAGTTTTATTTGAAATATATAATTTATGCAACAGTTCTGTGATTCCATTATATAATTTATTTTCAAATTTTCCTTTTTCTTCGTAATATTCGCGATAATATTTTACTATTAGATTAGCATCATCATTGCTTAAATTAAATCTCTTTTGATATGAAATGTGAAGAGGAGGACCAATAAAAGACGAAAATTCATTTATATCATATTCAGTAATTCCAAATTTTTTGCATGAATATATAATTGAATTTACTAGACCAACCTTTGGGTCAGAAATAGTACCATCTAAGTCGAAAATAATTGTTTTGTAATTAATCATTTAAAAAAATAAAAATGTATTTAATTTATTTGTAGTAGCGATTTTTTTTGTGGTTTATTATCTTTTCTTCTAAAATCAGGAAGATAATATTTTTTAATATCAACAATTAATATATTTTCGGGAATTGCTTCTCCAACTATCCCTCCCAGACCAATGAACTGACTAGCTTCTCCATCTATAAATTTTACTTTAATAGTATCAGCAGATGTTTGAGTAGCACCATCATCAGTCCCATCATCATTTGACATAAATAAAAGTGATTTTGCATCTCCAAAAGAATTCACAAAGTCAATTGTATCGTTTTTAAATAAAATTGAAATTGTATGCCCCATTAATTGATTGATTTTTTCAGAATTAATTGTATCATTCTTAATTGTAGCAAAGGCAGCACCTTGAGCAATTATTTTATCTACTTTATTATTTTTCTTTATATAAATTGAAATAGTATCAGCTATGAGTTGAGTAGAATCGTACCATACTACTGGAGAACCGTATAAATAAATCAATCCGTCTTCATTATAATAAATAATTGTATCAGCTAAAGCCTGCAAATTGTTTTTATAGACTTGAGTATTACCTGAAAAAATATAACGGTCATCATTATTTATGCGGATGGACTCCATTTTATTTGAAGAAATGCTCATTGTATCAAAAACGTGTAAATTTGATTTTGCTATTTTGCTTGAATCATTTTCAATTTCAACGATTGTAGTATCTATTGTATTTATAGTTGTATCTATTTTAAATAATATTGGATTCTCAGTAGCATAAGTATATCTCATTTGAGCATTATATTCAATAGTATCTGTAGTAAGATATGTGCTATTATATTTACCAATAATTATTACATTTCCTATGGCTTTTGAATCTCGCGTTTGTCTATGATGTTCTAAATAATCACCATAAATAATCGAAGAATCATCTTCTACTTTTGCATTTCCGTATGCTTTACTAAAAAGAGTTCTTCTGTTATATTCGATTGAATCAGATTTAATTTTTACTGTATCATCAATTACTGATACATTTCCATAAAAATTTGCAATTGCTGTATTAGTATTATAGTAACCTTGGTCAGCTACTAATTTCATATTTTTATCAGTTATTATTATACTTCTTGTGGATTGAGCAATTCTAGTGGAACCATTATAAAAGACTTTAGGGGAAGTGAGTTTTAAGTCATTTTGAGTGATTACTACATTTCCAGTTAAATCTATAGTATTTGCAGAAATATTTTGAACTGCTTTTTGGCATTTAACATATAGATCGCCTTGCTTAAATGCAACATTACCTTCATAATAGCGATAAATACCTTTATTTTGTTCAGTAGTTCCAATTAAACTATCTGCATTTTGTAATTCAATTGGAGCTCCATTCCCTGAAAAATTTAAATCAGACTGAGAAAAGGCAATTAAAGCTGAAACCGTTAAAATTGAATATATTAATATTATTTTTTTCATAATGATATAATTAAAATGAATTCAAAAATAATAAAATTTGATATGTATTTATCAAAAAAAACTTATATTTGTGAATTCTTACTTGGACAGGTGCAGGAGTGGTTGAACTATTATGCCATATGGAGCAAAAAGTTGCATCTCAAAATTATATCATCCCGACACCGATAATCAGAGAATTACAAATGGTAGTAAGTCCTTTTTATTCTGAATTTGGACTTGTAATAGTGTAGAATCGATTGAAAAATTCATGAAATCTTTCAATAACAGTTTCTTTCTTTTTTGTGCGTTCGCCATTCGGCGTGAAACGTGATATCGCAGGCAGAACATGTGTAATGGCTGTGCCTGTTTCCTGAATATATCCACTCTTAAATGCATCTTCAATAAATTTTATCGCTTCTTCACTATTCAGATTTTCATCTTCAATGATTTTTTTAAATTCTTCGTCTTTTTTCTTTGAAACATAGGTATGCCATTCTTCATCAATATCGGCATCGGGCGTGAGAGATGTGATGAAGTTTTCGATTAAATCTTTTTTGCTTCTTAATTCAACACTTGAATTTACTGCCTTACCGATAGTTACAATTATTTCAGCATCTAATGAATTTCCATCATGATACTTGCGAATTAAATCTAAAATATAATCAATATTTATTTCAACCTGCTTAATTAATTCCATTTCAAAGACAATATCATCATTTATATTTTCACTGTCTCCCTGGCTTTTTTTACTGAACTCCTGATACAAATCTATGTACATACTGTGATAATCTTGCACATCTCTTTCTGATAAAATTTCCCGTCCAGCGAATTCATCAAATGAGCTTAGAATATTTCTATATTTCAGTATGGAGCCGTATAGTTTGATGAATTCTTTTTGCAAATATTCGCCATTAATCTCCTTAGCAACCGGAAATTTTTCTATCAAATCTTCTACTAATTCTTTATAACCGGGTACTTTATTTTGGTCACCATTTTCTGAATTTGTTTCTATGTAGCCGTTATAATAATCGTCAAAAGGCTTTAACAAAACAATACCACAAGCTTGTTTGTCGCCAAAAAGTGCAATGCTCTTATTGGTAGCATCTTCCAGATTGCGAAAGCAAACGATGTTACCATATGTTTTTATTGAATTAAGTATGCGATTAGTGCGAGAATATGCTTGTAACAGCCCATGAAGTCGCAAATTCTTATCTACCCAAAGAGTGTTGAGTGTAGTAGCATCAAATCCGGTGAGAAACATATTGACTACTATAAGCAGGTCAAGTTCGCGGTCTTTTACTTTTTGAGATACATCTTTGTAATAGTTTTGGAATTTATCGCTTGATGTGCTGAAGTTAGTATCGTATAGTTTATTGTAATCCTCAATTGCACTCTCCAAAAAATCTCTAGAACTCTTATCTAATTCTTTTGTATTTTCCACAAATTCTTCATCCAAAATACCATCTACTTCTTCGTTAGGTGTATAGCTGAAAATGACCGCTACTTTAAGTTGTTTATCGCTTGGCAGGGGAGCTAACTGTTTTTTAAACTCAAGGTAGTATAATTTAGCTGCTTCGATTTTTGATACTGCAAAAATCGAATTAAAACCTGCTACTCGTTTATCTTTTAATTTGTATGTACTATTTCTTTTTGTTTTCTGGTCGAAATGTTCTAAAATATAGCTTACAATTTTCTCAATTCTTTTTTTTGATAAAAGTGCTTTTTCGCGGTTTATATCATATACTTGGCTGTCCTGAATGTCTTCTTTTTCTTTCATTGTGCTTACATAATCAACCCTAAAAGGTAAGACATTTTTATCATTAATAGCATCTACAATGGTGTAAGTGTGTAATTTTTTACCAAAGGCTTGTTCCGTTGTTCTTAAATCAACTAGTCTTCTCGAGCTTGAATTGACTGCAAAAATTGGTGTACCGGTAAAACCAAAGAGATAGTATTTCTTGAATGTTTTGCGGATGGCATTGTTCATATCTCCGAACTGCGAACGGTGGCATTCGTCAAAAATTAAAACTATCGGTTTTTCATAAATATCGTGATTTTTATAATTTTCAACTAGTTTAGCAAGTTTCTGAATGGTGGTAATGATGATTTTTGCCTGTGGGTCTTCCAACTGTTTTTTCAGTTTTGTCGTACTTGAATTGCTATTAGCCGCTCCTTTCTCAAATTTATCATATTCCTTCATGGTTTGATAGTCCAAGTCTTTGCGGTCTACTACAAATAAAACCTTATCAATATAAGATAGTTTGCTGGCAATCTGAGCCGTTTTGAATGAAGTTAATGTTTTGCCACTTCCTGTAGTATGCCAGATATAGCCACCAGCCTCAGTAGTGCCGTATTTTTTATTATAGTTTGCTACTTTTATTCTTCCTAAAATCTGTTCAGTAGCTACAATTTGATATGGACGCATTGCCAAAAGCATTTTATCTTGAGTAAATACGCAGTATTTTGTAAGAATATTCAAAATAGAATGTTTTGCAAAAAAAGTATGTGTAAAGTCTATTAGGTCGGTAATTGGTTTATTGTTGGCATCTGCCCACCAGGATGTAAATTCGTAGCTGTTACTGCTTCGTTTTTCTTTGCTTGGTTTGTTTTTTTCTGCTTCTATAATGTGTTTGTTACGCGTGGTATTGCTGTAATACTTAGTGTGAGTACCGTTAGAAATAACAAATAATTGCACATATTCATACAAGCCACTGTCAGCCCAAAAGCTGTCGCGTTGGTAACGGTTGATTTGATTAAAGGCTTCTTTTAATTCTACTCCGCGCCGTTTGAGTTCGATTTGTACAAGAGGTAAGCCATTGACTAAGATGGTAACATCGAAGCGAGTTGACCTTTTTTCTGTTGCAGTTTCATACTGATTAATTACTTGCAAATGGTTGTTGTGGATGTTTTCTTTGTCGAGCAAATAAATATTTTTGGTCGTGCCGTCCTTTTTTTTGAAAGGTTGAATATGGCTCTCCTGTATGATTGACGTTTTATCTTCAATGCCGTAGTTTTGGTTGGCAATGGTTGATTTGAAGAAATCATTCCACTCGTCATCTGTAAACTCATAATCATTTAGCCGTCCTAACTGCTTGCGTAAATTATCCGTCAGTTGTTTTTCCGATGTGATAGGCAAGTATTCATACGCCTGCCTGCTAAGTTGCTCAATTAACGACTTTTCGAGGTCGGCTTCTGATTGATATGCTGTTTCATTACGTTCAAGGGGTTGATAATCCGCTACTACGGTACTATCGGGATTTTCGGCTACGATGTTATACATAATACTATATAAAATGTGATTTATGTTATTAATATAATTAACTCTGATTATTCAGTCGGTTTCTAATTTGCTTTCCTGAATGTCAATAGTTTTCCTCTGTAATATTCATACTGCTTTCGACGAGCTGCTATCTCTGCAGGCAATCCGACTGAAATGTCATTCACCAACGCATCGAATTTATCCAATATCCCGACAATGCGTTCTTGTTCTGAAAGTGGGGGGACTGGAATTAATATTTTCTTGACATTTGGAACAGTTAATTGTGGTATACTTCCACCATTTCCTCCGATAGGAGTAATATATAAAATGTAATTTAAAAATCCAGACTTAATCAGTATATCATTTGGGATTAATGTTATTAAACGTACAATAGGAGTAAATTTTGCTTTACGAATAGTGTGATAACCAATTGTTCCTCTTGCTGAAATTGTTATTGCATCTCTATCAATTTTAAAACCATCGGTGTATCCATAAAGAGCGTTATTTTCAGTACCATTTGAATAAATTGGATATGGCAAATCTTCTGTTGGATATTTTTGTCCTTTAACATAATTTTCTGGTAAATCTCCTCCTGCTGAAATTGATAAACAAACCTCTCCCAACGTTTTCCACTCCACTTCATTTGAATTCTCATCATACGAAAGCAAACTATCTCTGTAATATTCATACTGCTTGCGACGCGCCTCCAGCTCCGCCTCCAGCTCCGCCTCCAGCTGAGTGAAACTATCGAGGATTTTTACAATTTCTTGTTGGATTGGAAGTGGTGGGACAGGGATTTGGAACTTTGAATATACCGAAATCCATTGCCGAGCGTGGTCTTGTGGATTGTATTCCACACACTTCATCGCATAAAAGATAAATCTGAATATAATGTCGCAACCTTTTTTAGGACGAAGCATTTTCATTGCTGACGATTTTACCTTAAATTCAAAATCAACCCAATGGAATGAAGTTGTGAAATCATCAAAAATGATAACAGGATTTTCTTTGCTTGCTTCATAAATACCCTCTGTTTCATCGGTATAACCTAAAATGAAAGTTTGACCAGCCGTTAAAACAGGTGTTTCATGGTCTTTATGGTATCTTGTTGATTCCACAATATATTTAGTCGGTTGCTCATAATCCAGAACCTCTCCTAAATCTTTGTATTCTACTCCATTGGGGCAAAGTTGTTGTATAAGTTCTTCTATTTTATTCATTGTTGCCCCCCTTTTTTTCTAACCTTTTAATTTCTTTATCAAAGTCGGAAATGATTTTTTGTGATTTGTTAAACTCATTATATTCGGACTCGGCTTTATGGTCGGCTTGCTGTTTAGTGACTTTGCCCTTGTCGGTTAGTATCTTGTACTTGCGGAAAGCC
>CALLXS010000049.1 GCA_937875295.1 uncultured bacterium
ACAAACGTTGCGTTTATCATAGCAAAATCAAACAACTACAAATTAACACTATTTTATTAAATAAACAAAAAAAAGAGAAAAAAATATTAAATATACTCCAAAAATCAATAAAATATTTTAATCTTCTTCAAATTTATTTTTAAACAATATTTCAATTGAATTAAATGCTTCTTGCTCATCTTCGCCTTTAATTTTAATTGTAAGCACTGAACCCTGTTCAGCAGTTAAAGTCATTACACCGATGATACTTTTCGCATTGATTTCGAAACCATCTTTCACTAGAAATATTTCTGATTTAAATCTTGATGTTAATTTCACTAAAGTAGCAGCAGGTCTAGTATGGATGCCAGCTCTATTTAGTACTATTAACTCTTTTTCTATCATAATATTTTCGTAAAAAAAATTTTACTCATATTTCGACAGCAAAAATAAAAATAAAATTGCAAAATAAAAATAAATATTATTCACATTTTTTGTTTTTTTGCAATCAGTATTAGAATTAATATGAATATTTAAAAAGATTACTTAATTTTGCATTCATTTTATTTTAATTAATATAAAGTTCAATTAATTCGCACTGTTATTTTTGTATTTTACTTTTCTATAAGGGTATAAATTGAATTATTCAAATATTGAGCAGTTATTAGATCTTAAATACAATTTAATTTTAGCTTCGAGCTCTCCTCGCAGGAAAAAACTCTTAGAAAATTTAGGATTTCAATTTGAAGTAATATCACCTAATATTGATGAAGATGTATTCCCCGAGCATTTACAACCTAAGGAAATAGCGATATTTTTATCTTTACAAAAAGCAAAAAATATTGCACAAAATATCTCATCGAATAAAATTGTAATTTCAGCAGATACTATAGTTGTGCTTAATAATGAAATTCTAAATAAACCAATTGATTATGCTGATGCAAAGCAAATCTTACAAAAATTAAGCAATAATACTCATATTGTCTATACTGGAGTAACTGTAATAAATACAACAACAGCAAAAATAATTTCAGAAGTGAAAGCCACTGAAGTTACTTTCCGAAAATTAGAAAATGAAGAAATAGATTTTTATATAAAATCAGGATCTCC
Source organism: uncultured bacterium (assembly GCA_937875295.1). GTDB lineage: Bacteria > Bacteroidota > Ignavibacteria > Kapaibacteriales > UBA2268 > CALLXS01. The sequence continues at coordinate 1,090 of CALLXS010000049.1, forward strand.
GATGGACAAAGCAGGTGCTTATGGTATTCAAGATGATTTTGGGGCAATTTTCGTGAAAGAAATTAAAGGCTGCTATTATAATATTGTAGGATTGCCTTTAGAAATGTTATATCAAATGCTTAAAGAAATTATAAAATAACAAAATTATGGGTAGAGAAAAAAATATTAGTATTTTATCTAAAGATAAGACATTTACTCTCACTTTGATTCTACCATGGGTGATTACATTTTGTGTATTTTGGCTTTATCCTATTATTTATGCCGGAGTGCTAAGTTTTACTCATCATTCTACATTAACTAATAAATCTATTTTTGTAGGATTTGATAATTATATTGCATTATTTAAAAGTAAAGTATTTTATAAAGCTCTTCTAAATACTGCAATTTTTACTTTTGGTACAGTACCAATTACAACTGCTATTTCCCTTTTCTTTGCTGTATTGATAAATAGTAAATCAGCTAAATTTAAAGAATTTTATAAAACTGCATTCTTTATGCCTGCAGTAACTTCTTTGATTGTAATTTCCCTAATTTTCACAAATTTATATGCTCAAGACGGTTATATAAATATTATTCTAAAATCTTTAGAATTACCATATCCCGCAAGGGGGTGGTTGCTTGAAACAAAAACGGCACTCTTATCAATAATGATGATGGATGTGTGGAGTGCAGTGGGTTACTATATGATATTATTTTTAGCCGGTATGCAATCTATACCAGATGATCTATATCATTCAGCAGATATTTCTGGTGCTTCTACTTGGCAAAAATTTAAATTAATTACTTTACCTTTGCTTAAGCCAACTTTAGTATTTGTGATTTTTATCAATACAATTAAATCTTTCCAAATATTTGTAGAAGTTATGATTATGACAAAGGGAGGACCATTGAACTCGACAACTACTTTAGTTTATCAAGTTTATACAAATGCTTTTGAGAAATCTGATGGAATGGGATATGCTTCGGCACTTGCTTTTGTTGTATTTATAATATTGCTTATTTTTACTTTTGTGCAACAAAAAGTAATGAAACTTAAAGATTAATCATATATCACAGGAATTAAAATTTAATGTAATTGTTTCCTGGAATTTGCTTTATTAATCCATTCATCTCTAATAAAAATAATTCACTTAACACTTCTTGTATGCTTAGACCTGTTATTTCAGATAATTTGTCCGGATTAGTTGCTTCGCTGTCAATATTGTTATAAATTAAAAGTTGATTTTCAGTTAGTTTATTTATAGCTTCATTATTTGCAAATAAATTATTTTCATCATAATTAGGAAATTTGAGATCTTTTAAAATATCGTCAGGAGCTAAAGCGATTTTGGCATTATTATCCCAAATTAACTTATTTGTACCCTTGCTTCTTTCAGAATTTATTCTACCCGGAATAGCGTAAACCTCTCTATTTTGTTCATTTGCGTTGCGTGCTGTATTTAAAGAACCTCCTCGATAACTACTTTCTACTACTAATGTAGCTTGCGATAATCCACTTATTATTCTATTTCTAAAAAGGAAATATGGAGGCAAAGCACTTGTACCTGGCACAAATGTAGAAATTATTGCACCATTAGCATCCAATATTTTATTTGCATTCGTTTGCATTGTAGCAGGAGTGATTTTATCAATACCGCTTGCTATTACTGCTATAGTTTTCCCATCATTTTTAATTGCAGAAAAATGTGCAATAGTATCAATTCCAGTAGCTAAGCCGCTTACTATAGTTACACCGTTTTTTACAAAAGATTCCACAAAAAATTCCGTGCATATCTTACCATATTCAGTACAACGCCGGGTACCTACTACTGAAATTCTATTTCCATTATCGTTTAAATTCCCTTTGTAATATAAAATAAGAGGTGGGGAAGGTATTTGAGTGAGCAAAAATGGGTAATCTTCATCAAAAATCGATAGTATCTTAATTTCATGTTTATGGCAAATTTCTTTTATTTCGATTAAACTTCTATTAAAATCAATCAATTTATCAGTAAATAATTTATTTTCAGTGTTAAGGTAATTATTTATATTTGAGCTATTCTTAAAAGAATCGAAATCTTGAAATATGTCAAAAATGTCAAGTTGATTTGCTAAATTCTTATTAATAAGAGAAAATTTAATTAAATCATCAATTTCCCATTTATATTTTGGTTTATTATCAGTCATTATTTCACTTTTTTTGTTTAAATTTTATTTTTCAATAATTAATGTAACTGGACCATCATTAATAAGAGAAATATCCATCATTGCACCGAATTCACCAGAATAAATTTTAAGATTATAATTATTTTTAATATAATCAATAAATTCATTATAAATTTTTCTTGCAATTTCAGGAGAAGCTGAGTCTATGAAAGATGGTCTAAAACCTTTTCTTGCACAACCATAGATTGTGAAATTAGAAACTATTAAAATATCTCCGTTAAGATCTAAAACTGATTTATTTAATTTATTATTTTCATCGTTAAAGATTCTAAGATTAATTAATTTATTAGCAAACCATTTAATTGTATCGATATTATCGCTATCTGAAAAAGCAATTAATACTACAATTCCTTTATTAATTTCGCTAATTAAATTGTTGTCAATTTTGACTGAGGCTTGCTTTACCCTCTGCACTACAGCTTTCATTTTTATTATATTCTCTTGTTGGATTTCCTAAAATATGCACAGTTACAAATATAGCAATAAAAGTAAGCATTGCTTGAATATAGTGATTTTCTAATAAAATAAAATTTGAAAATGTTATGCCTAACCATAGAACTGTAATACTTATTCTTTTGGAATTGAGTGATATCCCTTCGCCTTTGTAATAATCATCAATATATTTTCCAAAATATTTATTATTTCTCACAAATTTTTCTAATTTCACAGAACTTCTAGAAAAACACCAAATTGAAAGAAGTAAAAATGGGGTAGTCGGTAATATAGGTAAAAAGATACCAAATATTCCGCAAATAGTACTTATAACGCCGACTAAAATATATATAACACGTTTAATTTTCATTTATTTAGGGTTTATTTTTAGCTGATTTCCTATAAATATTAGCAATTTCAACAATTTCCTTTGCTCGATTTGTACCTATTGCTTTTGCATTATATTTCATTGCTTTTGCAAAATGAGCAGCAGTATCAATGGAATAAGTAGCAAGAATTATATTGTTTTTTAAAGCACTTTCGCTAATAGACATACTCAATGAACTTTGACTAGTTATATATGCATCAATATTTATTTTGCTTAAGATTTGCTCTGGTAAAAGTGGGCGAGAAGGTATTCTGATTGCAGCAATAGGAACCTCTGGAGCTATTTCTTTACTAACTGAAAGCATATCATAATAAAATGAGGCGAATAGAACTTCATCTAAATTTCCATATTTAGTTATTTCATTTAATAATTTGTCTATAAACGATGCATTTGTTATTGAATTATTTCTTTTAATTTCAATATTAAGGTAGCATTTGTTTTTAGCAATTGAAAGCAAATCAGATAATTTTGCAATTTTCGTTTCAGTACTTGATTTCTTATTAACAACTTTTATTTTTTGTATCTCGCTTGATGATAATTCGCTAATCAAATATTTCTTAGAATCTTTCTGAATATAAGCATTATGATTTATTATAAAGTGATTATCTTTAGTAATATGAATATCAGCTTCTATCATATCCACACCTGAGGAAATTGCATCTATAAATGATTCTATGGAGTTCTCTGGAGCGTTAGATTGGTCACCTCGATGTGCAGCTACAATTATATTATTAAAAACATCTTTTTTATATAAAGGCTTCATTTGATCTTAAATATTTAGAATTATTTTATAAATATTATCGAATTTATTGATTAGATATAAATTTATATATTAATGAAATTAATGATTAAATAACAATTGAATCACAATTTAGATTCACTAATTTAATATTATAAAATCTTTTTTCCAAAGGAATTTCATTCTGGTGATTAATTTTTGTGTGAATATAATTATCTGTCCAAGCAGAATATTGATTTGATTTATTATCAAAATTCTCAGGTATAATTCTATGAATATTATTTAAATTTTTTTCAATAAAAATATTTTTCTTTTTATTCATTAATTCAATTAATCTGTTTGTTCTTATTTTTTTTGTCTTTTTATCTATTTTTCCGGAAAATTTTGATGCTGGTGCAATTTTCCTATCTGAATAGCTAAAAACGTGTAAATACGAGAACTCTAAACCATTTAGGAACTGGTAAGTTTCTTCAAAAAGTTCATCAGTTTCACCTGGAAATCCAGTAATTACATCAATTCCGATTCCACAATATTTAATATTATTATTTATTTTGTTTATTAAATTTTCGAATTGCTTAGTAGTATATCTTCTTTTCATTAGTTTTAGAATTGTATCGCTACCACTTTGCAAAGGAATATGAAAATGAGGGCAAATAATTTTAGAATTTTTGCAAATTTCAATTATTTTATCAGTAAGTAAATTCGGTTCAATTGATGATATTCTTACTCTTAAATCATAACCCGTTGATTCGATATATTCGATTATATCAGAGAATGTTTTCTTTGTATTGCTATCATTGCTATCTCCAGAATAACATCCGAGATTAATTCCACTTAAAATGACTTCTTTTGCTCCTTTATGGTATATATTTTTAAATTGAGTCTTAAAATCTTCGAAGTTCATTGATCTATTTGCTCCTCGAGAATAAGGAATAGCACAATAAGAACAAAAATAATCACATCCATCTTGAATTTTCATTGATATCCGAGTATGAGCTTCATTCTCAGCGGAGTCTGCATAATAAAAAGTATTTTCACATAAATTAGATTTATAATTTTTAATATTTGTATTAGTATCGTTCTCTAAATTCTGTAAAATTTTAAATTTATCAATATTTCCATAGATTTTATATACTCCTTCTATTTCGTAAAGCTCATTGTATGCAATTTCTGCGTAACAACCTAATACAACAATTTTAGCATAAGGGAACAATTTATGATATTTTCTAATGAGTCTTCTGCCGTCGGAGTCTGCTTTATCTGTAACAGTACAGGTATGAATAAATATAAAATTTGGTGTTTCAGTTTCAATCAGATTTGTTGAATTTAATACAATATGCTGATAACCATTTGATTCAAGGAGTTGCTTAATTTGTGATATTTCTGCAAAATTAACTTTGCATCCTAAGTTATGTATGATAAATTTTTTCATTTATAAATATAATACTCTTTATAAAATAAAATTAACATTTAAGAACACAATCACTTCAGATAAAAAGAAAACAGCTTAACTTTTTACTAATTAAGCTGTTTGGTGAGGTATCCTAGTTATGAAAACTAAAAAACGTGACTCCAACGGGATTCGAACCCGTACTGCCACCGTGAAAGGGTGGTGACCTATCCATTAGTCGATGGAGCCAATTTATTTAATAATTGTTATTAATTATTTTATTTTAATGTGCTACTTCTGATAAAAAAGATTACAAAGTTACGAAATAATTTTAATTTTGCAAAGAAAATTATAAAAATTATTAAGAAATCTTTACAATTGAATTAATTCCAATGACAAAATAATTAATATAATAAATAGATTTATTCAAATAGAAGATAACAATAGATTCAAATAAATTTTAAATAAATATTATATTTTAAAATAAATTCCTTTGAATTTGTAAAGAAAAGTCGTAATTTTGTAATCTGTAAATGGGCTAAGTAAAAATTGCCCATTTTTTTATAAGTGATTTATTTTAATAATTTTATTGAGTACATAATGCCACGTCGCAAAGCAAAATTCGTAGCAGATAAAAAAGTAATAATAGAAGCCTTTTCTGATATGGCAAAGGAAAAGAACATAGACAGAGATTTACTACAAGGTATCGTCGAAGAAACTCTTTCTATGCTTGTTAAGAAAAAATTTGGACAAGATGCTAATTTCGAAATCATTGTAAATATGGATAAAGGTGATATCGAAATCTATTTAATGCGTACAATCGTAGAAGAGGTTTTAGATCCAAATATTGAAATTTCTTTAAAAGAAGCTCTTCTGTATAAAAACGAAGATGAAGAATATGAGTTAGGCGACGAATTTATTGAGGAAATCACTCTAGAAAATATTGCTGATAACTTCGGAAGGAGAATGATTTCTTTAGCTTCGCAGAATTTAAATCAAAAAATTAAAGAAGTAGAAAAAGATAACATATATCAAGAATATAATTCTAAAGTAGGCGAGATTATTGTAGGAGAGATTTACCAAGTAAAGAGGAATGAAATCTTAATCGTACAGAATAAAATTGAAATGAAATTGCCTCGCGAAGAGCAAATTCCTAATGAACCTTACAGATATAGAAAAAATCAGACACTTAAAACAATTGTAAAAGAAGTAAGAAGAAATGGTGCTGGTGGACTTCCTGAAATTATATTATCACGTACTTCGGATCAATTTTTAGCTAAACTCTTTGAAATAGAAATCCCAGAAATTTATGATGGTATTATCCAGATAAAAGCAATTGCTCGCGACCCGGGTGAGCGTTCTAAAGTCGCTGTGCAATCTTATGACGATAGAATAGACCCGATTGGTGCATGCGTAGGAATGAAGGGAATTAGAATACATTCAATCGTTAGAGAATTAAATAATGAAAATATTGATTTAGTTGAATATAGCGATGACCCAATTCTATATATTTCAAGAGCACTTTCTCCAGCAAAAGTAAATGATATAAGAATTTCTCCCGATGTGAGAAGTGCTACTATTATTGTTCCAGAAGAGCAGATCCCGCTTGCAATTGGTAAAAATGGCCAAAATGTGCGATTAGCTTCTGAACTTACAGGATACTCTCTTTCTTTAATTAGAGAAGGTGGAGAAGATATAGATCTTACTGAATTTAAAGAAGAGCTTGGAATTGATATTTATAATGAACTTCTTGGGGCTGGTATTGAGACAGCAAGAGAACTTTTAGATACTGACATTAGTGAAATTCTAAGCATAAAAGGTATTTCTAAAGAATTCTTAATAGAAATAAGAAATATTATTCTTACTGAATTTGACGAAGAAGAAAATCCGGAAGTTATTAAGGAAATCGAAGAATTCGATCCAAATAATGTAAATTCAGAAAAAAAGATAGAAGAATCTGACCAAAATGATTCTGTTGTAGAATCTGAGCAAGACTCTGAAGAAGACTCTGATTCTGATGAAAACTCTGAAGAAGAGAATTTTAATAAATAAAGATTAAAAATAAAATCAATAATATTAGATTGATATTATTATTTAAAATATAAAAATAAGTAGAAAAGAAAAATTATTAGAAAATGGCTGGAAGTGTAAGATTAATAAAAATAGCCTCCGAAATTAATATCGGCAAAGATGCTATCGTTGAATTCCTTAAAGGAAAGGGGTTCACCGTTGAAAATAAACCTACTGCTATTCTTAACGAAGAAATGGTAGAGGCTATTTATGATAAGTTCAAAAAAGAACTTAAAGCTGCGGAGACTCAGCGCCAGAAGATAGAAAAACACAAAATGATTCGTAAATCTGATACTCCTGAAAAATCTCATGATAAAGAAGATATTGTCTCTAAAAGTATTAATGAGTCGCAGGTAATCACTGATGAAGAACATACTACTTTATCTTCCGAAAATCAAATAAATTCACAAAAAGATACTGCACAACAAGTTGATCAAAAAGATAATAAGGACGAAAATCTTATTGAAAATGCTAATTCAATTCCTCTAGATAATAAGGACGAAAATCTAATAAATATTTCTACTATTGACGAAACAGAAAAAAGTAATATAAAAGCTGATTTAAATATTAATAAAATAGATGTCCCGGTATCGGAAAATGTTGAAAATGCTACGCTACACTCAACACAACAAGGTACATCTGATAAATATAAAGTAAATGACGTTATTCAACTGCCAGATGAATCTTTCAATAGAAAAAGAAAGAAAAAAGATAAATTAAGTGATTCAAAAATTAGTATCGACAAACAAAATACTGATAAAAGAAGAGATACAAAAATAAGTAGCAATAGAAAGGATGATAATAAATCATTAAAGAGTCGTCCATCAAAATCAGATAGATTTAAAGAAAATAATATACTTAATGGCTTGGGTGCTGATAAATTAGCTCAACTTTCAGCAAATATTAAAAAATCAGCTTCAGTTCCTAAGGACAAACCTATAAATGTTTCTGATAAGAAACATGATAAAAAAACATTTACTCCCGAAAAGAAAATAGAATCTCCAGATCCTAAACAAGTAGAGAATGAAATATCTAATGATATTGTTTCCTCTTCAAGTGAAAGAAAGAAAAGAAAACGCAAGAGCAAGAAAATTGCAGAGGTAGAATATGATGTAAACCATTCTACTCAGCTAAAAGGTCTTACGGTAGTAGGCAAAATGTCGCTTGATTCACAAAAAGAAAGCTCTGGAAAGTTCGGAAATAGAAATGATAATAAAAGAGCTAGCTCCGGTAATCAAATAGATGACGAAGAAACAAATAAATTTAAGAAAAAAGGTAAAAAGTCTAAATCTCTTAAACCTACATCATTAAGTGCTATAAAAGATTTAAAAAGCAAGAAAAAATTATCAGTACGTGAATTAATTACTGATGAAGATGTTACTAAAGCTATTAGACGTACTCTTTCCGATATGGGTGAAGCTAATTCAATGAGCAATAGGAACAAATCTAAGCTACGCAAAAAGGCTGAAAGAGAAGAAAAATTCCAAATTCAAAGAGAAGAAGAAGCAAAAGAAGAAAAGATCTTGCATTTAACTGAATTCGTAACTACATCGGATTTAGCAAAAATGATAGGCATTAGCGCAAATGAGATTATAATGAAATGTATGGGTATGGGGCTAATGGTATCTATTAATCAAAGATTAGATAAGGATACTATTTCAATTATTGCTGATGATTATGGTCTCGAAGTTGAATTTATTGATGATAAAGCACTTCAAGCTATTGATGAAATCGCTGATGAAGATGATGAAGATACATTAATTCCTCGCTCCCCAATTGTAACAATTATGGGGCATGTGGATCACGGTAAGACTTCTTTATTAGATTATATAAGAAATGCAAATGTTGTAGCAGGCGAAGCTGGAGGTATCACTCAGCATATTGGTGCTTATAGGGTGAAACTTGATAACGGAAAGTATATTACGTTCCTTGATACTCCAGGTCATGAGGCGTTCACGGCAATGAGAGCTCGTGGTGCTCAGGTAACTGATACTGTTGTTCTTGTCGTTGCAGCTGATGATAGTGTGATGCCGCAGACGATTGAGGCTATTAGTCACGCTCAAGCTGCAAGCGTACCTATAATAGTTGCAATTAATAAAATCGATAAACCAGATGCTCAACCTGATAGAATTAGACAGCAGTTATCTAATCAAAATATCCTCGTGGAGGAATGGGGAGGGAAATATCAAAGTGTTGAAATATCCGCTAAAAAGGGTGACAATGTAGATAAATTGCTAGATAAAATTTTACTAGAAGCTGAAATGCTTAATTTAAAAGCAAATCCTGATAGACTTGCTCGTGCCACTGTGATAGAAGCAAATATGACCAAAGGCTTAGGACCTGTCTGTACTGTGATAGTACAAAAAGGTACTCTTCGTGTAGGAGATCCATTTGTAGTTGGTCATCAATTTGGAAGAGTAAGAGCAATGATGGACGAAAGAGGTAAGAAAATTGAAGCTGCAGCTCCGTCAATCCCTGCAAGAGTAATAGGTCTAAATGGATTACCTGAAGCAGGAGATATTTTAACTGTTACTGAATCAGATGTAGATGCAAGAAATATTGCTAATGAAAGACAGCAATTAAAACGTCAGCAAGAATTCAATAGAACAAAACACGTTACTCTTGATGATATTTCTAAAAAAATATCTGAAGGCGTCGTGAAAGATCTATCTCTCATTATTAAAGGTGATGTAGGTGGTTCAGTAGAAGCTTTAAGCGATTCATTAATGAAATTATCTACAAACGAAGTGCGTGTAAATATTATTCACAAAGGAGTGGGGCAAATATCAGAATCTGATGTAATGCTTGCTGTAGCTTCTGGTGCAATTATTATTGGTTTCCAAGTGTCTCCAACGTCTTATGCACGGAAATTAGCGGAAAACGAATCAGTCGATATTCGTCAATATAGCATTATTTATGATTGCATTGACGAAGTGAAGAGAGCATTAGAAGGCTTATTGACTCCAGAATTAAAGGAAGACATTACTTCAGTGATTGAAGTAAGAAAAATATTTAAAATTAGCCGTTTAGGAGTAATTGCCGGATGCCAAGTAATGAATGGTAAAATTCATAGAAATGACAAAGTTCGTTTATTAAGAGATGGATTACCTATCTTCACTGGATATATAGATTCCTTGAAGCGTGGCAAAGATGATACAAGAGAAGTCGATAGCGGTTATGAATGCGGTATTGCATTAGATGGATTTAATGACATTGAAGTAGGGGATGTGATTGAAGGATTTAAAGTCTTAGAAATTAAGAGAAAATTAGAATATGATAATTAGAATAGTATTTATTAATTCTTAAAATTTAACTATAATAATTTTCTTATAAATAATCAATAAAATCAAGAGTAATAGATATAGTTATATATTTTTACTTTTGATTTTTTATATTTTAGCCAATTTTATAAAATACAAGAAATATGTCTATCAGAACAGAAAAAGTAGCCAGTGAAATAAAAAGAGCTATTGCTCAACCAGTTTCAGATATTGCTAATAGTTTAGAAGCTGGACTTTGCACAGTAACTGCTGTAAGGATTAGTCCAGACCTAAAAGTAGCTAAAGTATATATAAGCCTTTATGGGAAAAAATTTCCTATTTCAGATTTAATTGATGAATTAAACAAAAAACAAGGTCAATTGCGGCATTTACTTGGTACTAAAATTAGATTAAGATTTACCCCTGAATTGCATTTCTATATTGATGATACTCTTGACCAAATGGAGCACATTCAAAAAATATTAAATCGAGTAAATGATAAGTAATTTTTTTTAATTGCAATTTCCATAAAATGAATATTTTAAAAAAAGATACTTTACAAAATTTTTCTGATTGGTATGAACCAATTTTAGAAAAAGGAGGAGTTGCATTAATTAATAAAGAATTCAATTGGACTTCCTTTGACGTAATAGCTAAATTAAGAAAAATACTTAAAATAAAAAAAATTGGCCACGGTGGAACCCTTGATCCATTAGCCACAGGACTACTAATAGTATGCGTTGGGCGACCTGCTACAAGACTAGCTGATTATTATCAAGATTTCCCGAAAGAATATCACTGCAAAATTCAATTAGGTGCAATCACTCCCACTTATGATTTAGAAAGCATTCCACAGGATTTCAAAGATTACTCTCATATAATTGATGAGCAAATATATGAAGTATTAAATTCATTTGTAGGAAATATAGAACAAGTACCTCCACTTCATTCTGCTGTAAAAGTAAATGGAAAAAGAGCATACGAATTAGCTCGAAATAAAACAGATTTTCAATTAGAATCTAGACCAATTACAATTTATTCAATAGATAATATAAGTATTAATTTACCTCAAATAGAATTTTCTGTTTTATGCTCAAAGGGTACATATATTCGCACATTAGCAAATGATATTGGTCAAAAGCTCGGATGCGGAGCTTACTTAAGTGGATTAGTTAGAACAAAAATTTCTGAATTTCATATTGATGATGCTATTTCTGTAGATGAAATTCGCACTAAAGCAACGATTTATAATGAAACTAATAACATAAATATAGTACAATGAGAATATATAGATCAGTAGAGGAAATTGAATATAATGCAAATAGAATTATAACTGTAGGTTCTTTCGATGGAGTGCATCGTGGACATAAAGAAATTATTCGCAGGCTTACAAGCCAAGCTCAAGAGGAAAAATTATCGAGTATGTTAGTTACTTTTGAACCACACCCACAGTTAGTAATTAATAATCCGAACAAACCTCAGATTAAAATTTTAACAGATGTGGATGAAAAAATTGAAATTTTATCAACACTTAATATAGATGAATTGTTAATTGTAAATTTTACTGATGAATTTTCTCAAACGTCTCCTGAGGAGTATGTAAGAGATTTTATTTTCGGCAAAATTGGTGTGAAAAAAGTTATAATGGGGTATGACCATCTATTTGGAAAAGCCAGATCAGGTGATTTTAATTTATTAATGAATCTTGCTATTGATTTGAATTTTAAATTAGAGAGAGTACCGGCATTAGAGGGCGATAATATTATAATTTCAAGCTCAAATATCCGCGAAATGATTTCTAGTAATCGATTAGAAGAAGCGAATTATATGTTAGGATATACCTATTTCGTGGTAGGTACAGTAGTAGAAGGCAATAAATTAGGGAGGACAATCGGATTCCCTACAGCAAATATTCAATTAAATAATCCAAATAAATTATTACCTAAAAATGGAGTATATTTAGTTAATGTTTTAATTGGTACTGAAAAATTCTGGGGAATGGCAAATATTGGAAAACGCCCTACAGTTTCAAATGATAATAAAGAAATATTAGAAGTAAATATTTTTGATTTAAATCGCGATATTTATGGTGAAGAAATAAAAATATCTTTTTATAGATTTATTAGAAATGAACAAAAATTCCCTGATGTATCATCTCTAAAGGCTCAATTAGAGCGTGATAGAATTAATTGTCATAACCTCGAGAAAATGTTTTATTAATAATAAATATAAATTATAAGAAAAATAATTTTATTAATTAAATAAATTTTCGTAATTTTGTAGTTCGTAAAAGATTTATTAAATAATTATTTAATTGTGGAGATACAATTTAATGATAACTAAAGAAATTAAAGCTGAAATAGTTGAAAAATATGGCGATAATAATAAAGACACAGGCAAATCTGAAGTTCAGATAGCAATTTTTACTAATAGAATTCAAGATTTGACTCATCACTTAGAAAGCCATAAAAAAGATAATGCTACTCGTAGAGGTTTGATACTATTAGTAAGCAAACGTCGCAGATTATTAAATTACTTGCAAAGAACAGACATCAATCGCTATCGTCAAGTGATTGCTGCACTTAAATTAAGAAAGTAATTTATTACTCAGACATTTCAAATATTTTAATCTGTACAGTGATATTAAATGGTATTATTGTACAGATTTTGTTATATAAAAACTAATTGGCTTTTATTTCAACAATAGATAACAATTTAATTACAAAGAATATAATAAAATGGCAAAACAAGAAGTTTCAATTGAATTTGAAGGCAAAAAATTTTCTCTCGAGACAGGAAGATTCGCTAAATTTGCCTCTGGAGCTGTGATGGCTCGTTGTGGAGACACAATGGTATTAGTAACTGCAGTAGCAGATGAGAAAGAAGATTTAGAAAAAGATTTCCTACCATTATCGGTGGAATATAAAGAAAAGATGTCTGCAGGTGGAAAAATCCCAGGTGGCTTTATTAAAAGAGAGACAAAACCTTCGGATGCAGAAATTCTTGTAGCGAGGCTGATTGATCGCCCATCGAGACCACTTATTCCTAAGACTTGGAGATTTGAGACTCAAGTAATAGCTCAAGTATTTTCATTTGATCCAGAAGTAACTCCTGATACAATAGCTGCTGTAGGTGCATCAGCTGCACTTCTAATTTCTGATATTCCATTTCATGGTCCATTTTCAGAAGTTAAAATTGGTAGAGTGAATGGTCAATTAATTACAAATCCATCTTTTGAGCAATTAAAAGAATCAGATATTGATATGGTGATAGCTGGCACAGATGCTGCTATTATGATGGTAGAAGGTGAAAGTAAAGAAATATCTGAAGAAGAATTTCTTGAAGTTTTAAATTTCGCACATGCTCGAATTAAAGAATTAAATAAATTGCAGAATGATTTAGCTGCATTAGTTAATAAAGAAAAAAGAGAATTTACAATTGACGAAGCACCAGAAGAATTTATAAGTGAAATTAAAAATTCAATTAATGATGAATTAGTAAAATATGTAAATTCTGTTACTTCAAAAAATGAGAGAAAAGCTACCCGTAAAGCACTTGCAGAAAAATCTTTAGAGCTTGTTACTGAAAAATATGCTGATAATCCTGATTACGAAGGAAAAATAGAAAAGTATACTTCCGAAGTAATGGATAAATTAGAGCAACACGAAATGCGCGAAATGATTTTAAATAAACGGACTCGCTTAGACGGAAGAAAATTAGACCAAATTAGACCAATTACTTGCGAAGTAGGTGTACTACCAAGAGTACACGGTTCAGCATTATTTACTAGAGGCGAGACTCAATCTCTTTGCTCAATTACATTAGGCACGAAATCTGATGAGCAACTTGTAGATGGCTTGCAACCAAAATATACTAATAACTTCTATTTACACTATAATTTCCCTCCGTTCTCTACTGGAGAAGTGAAGAGATTAGGTACAAGTAGAAGAGAAATTGGACATGGTAATTTGGCAGAACGTGCTTTAAAATCTATGATTCCTAGCCCAGACCAATTCCCTTATGTGATTAGAGTGATTTCTGATATTCTCGAATCAAATGGTTCATCGTCAATGGCATCAGTTTGCGGTGGTACTTTATCACTATTAGATGCAGGCATCCCAATGAAAAAGCCCGTCGCTGGAATAGCAATGGGATTAATTAAAGATGGCGATAGAGTGGCAATTTTAAGTGATATTTTGGGAGACGAAGATCACCTTGGTGATATGGATTTCAAAGTAACAGGGACTGAAGATGGCATTACTGCTTGCCAAATGGATATTAAAATCGAAGGTCTCTCAATTGATATTATGAAAGATGCTCTCGAACAAGCTCGCTTAGGTAGAATGCACATTCTCGGAATAATGAATGAAACTATTAAAGCTCCGAATACAGAGCTATCGCCTTATGCACCCAGATTTTATGTGATTAAAATTCCTACTGATATGATCGGAACTGTGATTGGTCCAGGTGGCGAGATGATACGCAGTATTACTAAAGAAACTAAAACTGAAATTAATATAGACGACGATGGAACTGTTACTATCGCTGCTACTGATGCTACTTCAGGTAATGCTGCCTTAGAAATAGTAAAGCAGATCACTTCTAAACCAGAAGAAGGTACGGTATATAATGAAGTAGAAGTAAAAGAAATTATAGATGGAATCGGCTGTGTAGTTGAATTTTTACCAAAGAAACAAGGTTTAGTGCATATTTCTCAATTAGCATTAGAAAGAGTAGAAAAAGTAGATGACATTGTGAAAGTAGGAGATAAAATAAATGTGATGCTGATAGAAGCCACAAGAGATGGAAAATATAGATTAAGCAGAAAAGCTACTTTAGACCCAGAAAATTACGTGATGCCTGCTCCAAGATCTGATAACAGAGGCGGAAGTAGAAGTGGCGGAGGTCATAGAGATAGAGGTGGACACTCTTCTAATTCTAATAGAAATAACGATAGAAGAAGAAACTAAAATCCTATATTAAAAATTTCATTATGAATGGCTATCCCTTAAAATTACAGAGGTAGCCATTTTTTTATATTTTCATAAAATATTAAAAAATATTTGTTAGTGATTATTTAATGTCTTAATTTTGAATATTATTTGTTGTATTTTTTAATATTTAATAGAAGTAGTATTAATGAAAAAGAATGTTTTTGTATTGGCAATCATATCATTATTATTTCTGACAGCTACAGAAATATTTTGTAGAACTGAAAAAGTAGTTGAAAAGCAATTTAAGCAGAAAGGTGATAAATTTAAACAAATTACTACTTTAAGAGATAATGATGGTAATGGTATTTATGATCAGTATAGCGTAGATCTATTGCATTGGGATAACAGCAATAATAAATGGTATAGAAGTGGCGGAACTACAGGATCTATTCCTAAAATAAAAACCACTACTGAAACTAATTCAGTAGCTGATCAAATAAATTTTTGTGAATCAATTGAAACTAAAAGTAATTTAACTGCAGTACTTGGAGTGCAATTTGTACCTAATGCTCAGCCTAATTTTGACACAGCTGACTTTAACAAAGCAAGTGATATACTTTTTATTGATACTTTAAACAATGAAACTCCTATTTTTGCTGTGTTACATTTTGAAAATGGTACTTGTGTATATTTAGAACAAACAACATTTGATATTACATATATCCCAAGTGATGAAACTAATGTTAGGTTTTTTAAGGGGTTATATAATATAAATGATGATATTAATTATACTTTAGAAGACTTGAATCTTAATTTCCCTCAAACAATTAATAATAATTTTATTAATATAGAATTTGGATTATTGAGAGCTAAAACAATTGAAAGCATTGATTTATTTGATATAAATGGTAAAAAAATATCTTCAACGATAGTAAATAATAGATTGAACCTGCAAATTGATGTAAGTCAATTTAATAATGGATCATATATTCTTAATTTAAATGACACTATCGGCAATAAATACAGTTTTAATATTATAATCAATAAGTAATGATATAAATATTAATTTCATAAAATAAAAACAGGCTACTTCAAATTATGAGTAGCCTGTTTTTTATCATTGTGTTTACTCTTATTTAGAGTCCTAATTCTACTCCAAAGAATACACTTCTTTCAGCTGCAGGGAAGAATTCCTTACCATCGCCACTGAAAGAGTATAAGCTATTAAATAAGTTGTTAATTTGTAGTTGCAATTTAATTGAATTCAAAGTCAATACCTGCTTGAAGGTATATGATAAGTCTAAATCGCATACGAAATATGCATCATTAATATTATCAAAATAATAATCATCTTTTAGTGCAAGGGAGTTAATTAATAATGTATTTGTACGAAGCATTTCTCCATAATTATCTGTATAAAAATCTCCTACATATTTTCCGGTAATTCCCACAAAGAAATCTTTATAAATAGCATTTAAGCCTAAATTAGACATAAAATTTGGGAAACCTGCTATTTCATTGTCTTTTAGAGATATTTTATTTTGCGTGCCAGTTTTATCATAAAAATATACATCATATTCTTTCAATAAATTTTGGCTATATGTCATATTTGCCCAAAGATTCAAGAGGAAATTATTTTTATTTATGATATTTGCCGAAGCTGTTAATTCTACTCCATAGTGAAGAGATTTAGCAGCATTTTCATCAAGAGTAGTACCGAATTTATCTTTTTTCCCAGTTTTCACATATTCATCAGTATAATCCATATAATAGAAATTCGCACTTAAGTTATAATTCTCAGAGATGTAATTCCCACCAAATTCAATATCGAGCATTTTTTCGGGTTTTGCGTTAGGTTTAGCGAAGTTATAAATGTAAGTGTCTTTATCATTAATTTTAATTATATCATATTCAAAATTTGGAGTTGCACCGAATAGGCTTTCGCTTGCGTGGTATAAGTTTTTCATACGAGGTTCGCGTGAAGTTTGAGCTGCGAATGCATAGAAATTGATATTTTTATTTAATTTATAATTAACGCCTAATCGCGGATTAAAGAACACATAATTAATATCAAATAAAATATTATTTTCTCCTACTTTCTCTGAATTTTCGTTATAGTATGAAACTGGATTACCGCCGAAAGTCTCATTTCCTATTCTGAATGAATGATTAACTACTTGAATATCTCCGAAAATAGAGAATTTTTCATTTATTTTGAAGTTATCTTTAATAAAGAAAGACAAAATATCCCTATAACCATTATAAAAATATAGATCATAATCTAAATCATAGTCTTTAGGTAATTGTTCAGCAAAAATGATATTCATATTATGATCTGATTGGTGTCTTCGAATTTCAATTCCTGCAGTCAACTCATTATATTGACTTAAATAAGTAATTTTCGGTATCCACCCAAATTGATTATTAATTACCCAAGCGCGAGTAAATGGATTCTTGAATTTATTTTCTTCTGTTATTTTATATTTATCTTTAGCAATATCATTGAAAGCATAATCAGCCCAAGAATAATCGCCATCGAAATATCCGGCACCTCTATAATAAAAGAGTGAAGAGTTAATTATTAAATTATTATTAATTTTATAATTATTTAATATTTCGAAGTGTGGTTGATTAAATTCTTCTACTTCGTGCTTGCTTCTTTCAGCAAAGTAATTCAAATTCTGACCTGTAGAATCATAGGTCCAACCCCAAGAATAATTCTTTCTGCGGAGTACATTATCTTTAATGTAAGCTTTTGGTAATCCGGTATATGCTGAACCATCGGCGACTGGTCCTCCGAAAAAATTAACTTGTGTGAGCAATTTATCACCAAAATAAGAATATGAGAAGTAATAACTTTGCAATTTAGCCCAAGAATTATCTCTATAACCATCAGAATTTATCCTCGATACTTTAGCATAAAAGGCACTTTTATCAACTAATCCGCTTGCATATTCTAAAGATAGCTTGCTAACGTTTGAATTAATTGAATTTGATGTATTTGCTCCAAAATATTGAGTACCAATACCACCGAACACTCGCAATCCCTTTCTATTTGCAAATGTAGAAGTGATTATATTAATTGAACCACCGATTGATGGTGAACCATAATTAGCAAGTCCAGCACCGCGCTGCACTTGAATATTCTCCGTTGAACCAGCCAAATCAGGCATATCAATCCAATAGACTTCGTGGTCTTCAGGATCATTTTGCGGAATACCATTTACCATAACAGCGATTCTTCTTTGGTCGAACCCTCTCATTTTAATATCTGAATAGCCAATACCATTCCCATTTTGAGAAGAAAAAATTATAGATGGCATTACGGATAATAGCTTAGGCATATCAGAAGTAATGTATTTGTTAGTAATATCCTCTTTATTTAATTCGCTAAAAGGAAGAGGAGATTCGCCCAATTTTGCCCTTGTAGAGGTAATTGTGATAGCGGGAGCTACATATACCTTAGAAGAATCTCCATATTCATTGAATTTTAAGTTATCAGGAGTGTCTTGAGCAAATAATGTGTTTGTCTCTGGAATAAAATGTATTCCAGAGATTAATATTGCTATTAAAATAGAATAGCAGTTAATAAAGTTTTTAATAAAATGTGACATTTTACCTCGAATAATTAATTAAAAAAATGCGAGGAAGTGAAATTTTGCTGAATGCAGGTTGCTTTGTTTCGGAGAGTGAATTTGATAAATATTCTGCTCACCGTAATCCCTACGCAAGTATTATCTTGTTCAGGTGCAAGGAGTTTATTCTCAGCAACGCCTTATATTTTGGCATAGCACCTCCTACGGTCTTTCAAAATTAGCAAAATTATAAGAAATTACAAAATATTGATAAAAAATATATATTATTTTTAAATAAATATTTTCAAAAATATGTCAAAAAAAAAGATAAAAATATTTAAAAAAAAATGCTATTAGATATTTTTTTATTCAATAAATTAATAATCAAATATTACATAAAGAAATTAAAAAATATTGTGTTAATGAAAAATTAATTTTTAGAAAAGAAATTTTATAAGTCTAATAAAATATAATACTTGTAAAAAACAAGAAGTTTATTTTTTATTTTTTTAAATATAATTTTTTGTTTTAAAAAATTTTTTGGATATTGTATTCCGTTCAAAAAACAAAACGGAAATTATTATAAAAACATATAGACTTACGAATATTATTCGTAAAAAAAAGGACTAATTAATTAAATAACATTTTATAAATCAAATTTTTAATAAAAGGAGTCAATATGGTATCTAAAATACAAGATGCCGATGAACTACTTAAAAGTGAAAAGAAAAATAATCGTATTTTAGAAAACGATTTAGCTTTTGAAGATAAAAAACTTTCAGAAATTTGGAAGCATTGCATAGATATAATTAAAGATAATGTAAACGAAAGTGTATATAATACTTGGTTTGCTCCTATTTTAGCAGTTTCATTAAATAATAATATACTTACTCTTAAAGTACCAAGTCAATTCTTCTATGAATGGATAGAGGCTCATTATTCAAATTTACTTCAACTTACTCTAAAGCAAATTATTGGAGAAGAAGTTAAATTGAAATATAGGATAGACGGTGCTACAATTGATGAGAAAAGCAATATTGTTGAAGAAATTAATTTACCAGCTCAAAAATATGTACCAAATGCAAAACCTAAATTATCTAAAGAAAATAAAACTATAGAGAAATCTGATTCATTTATTAGTAAACTAAATCCTGCATATAGCTTTGAAAGTATGATAGTGGGCGATAGTAATCAATTAGCAGTAAGTGTAGCTGAATCACTTGTAGATGATCTCACTAAAACAAGATTTAATCCATTTTTTATATATGGTAATACAGGATTAGGCAAAACTCATTTAGCTACTGCAATTGGAAATAGGATAAATCAAAAATATCCAAATTTAAAAGTTTTATATACAAATAGTGAAAATTTCTCTATAGAATATGTGAATTCAGTGCAGAACAATACTGTAAATGATTTTAAAAAGCAATATCAATCACTTGATGTACTTATTTTAGATGATGTGCAGTTTATGGCATCTCGCAGTAAAACACAAGATACTTTCTTCCATATTTATAATTCTTTACAACAGATGGGTAAGCAAATAATTATTGCTTCTGATAAACCTCCCAAAGATGTAAAAAATATTGAAGAAAGATTGATTTCTAGGTTTCAATGCGGGCTAACTGTCCAAATGCAATCGCCAGATAAAGAAATGAGAATGGCTATTTTGAAAAAGAAAAGCGAAAATGAAGGCATTTCTCTACCGGAAGATGTATGCGAATACATTGCTCAAAATGTAACAAGCTCAATAAGAGAGCTCGAAGGTACTCTAATTACAATGATGGCTCGCCATATTTTCTCGAATAGAGAAATTAATTTAGAATTAGCAAGAGAGATTATTGAAGGTATTGCAAATATCCAAGATAGACCATTGACAGTAGAAGTTATAAACGAAACTGTATCGGACTATTATAAAATATCAATTGAAAGTATGGAATCTAAATCTCGCAAGCACGAAATAGTTTTAGCACGACAGATGTCAATGTATTTAATTAAGGAATTCTTGCACTTACCATTAAAGAAAATTGGAAGTATTTTTGGTGGGAAAGACCATACTACTGTGATGCATTCCTGCCAAACTATTGAAAATTATTTGCAATTAGATAAAACTGTAAAAGCTTCTTATGAATTTATCAAAAGCAAATTAATTAACAGATAATTAAGAAATTGAAGAAAAATATATATAATTAAAAGTAAAAATAATAAAACGAAATCTTAATTTTAATTATTATAAAAAAAACCTGCTTTGAGAAAAGCAGGTTTTTATTTTGTTATTTTACAAATTTAAGCTTAATTGCTTATTTACCTTTTGCATAAGGTAATTCATTTGCAGTTTGATAAGATACACTCATCAAGAAATATCTGTTTGGTGAAGTACCTTGTAAGAATGTACCATTTCTTAAATTAACAAGAACTTTAGCATATCTATATTCTGAACCAATTTTTTCTCTTACAACGAAAATTACACTATTTTGTTTATATTGAGAAGGAATAGTTGATAAATCATAAGTATAGCTCCAAGTGAATGATTGATCTTCAAAGTTTTTGTTGTCATACCAATCTACAAAGCTATTATAATAGAAAGGTTGAGAAATCATTACACTTTTAGTGTTTTTTGAATATGGTGATTCACCATTATTTAATTTATTAGCAGCACCAAAAATTAAATTGTTTTGGTCCATAGTATATACACCAACTGTCCAATCTTCGACTTCATGGACTGTCCAAGTTTTAGGTTTATTAGCAGTAGTATTAAATAATTGAAGACCACTTCCATAACCTTGTCCAGTTAAAGCATTAGATTCATATACTTTAAATTCTTCATTAAAAATTGTAGTAGATGCCCAAGTAATTTGTACTCTATTAGATGCTATGAAATTAGAGTCATTTGAAACAGCTTCAATAGCTATTCTTTTCTTTGTGCCAGAAGGAATACCATTTAATGAATAATCAGTTCTATATTTGCTAATAACACCGATTGTAGATAAATATGTATCATCTACATAAATTTTGTAACCGATCATAGCACTTTTAGCAGTATCTGGAGAAGCATCCCATTTAAGATTAATAGTGTTGTCTCCTGAATTTGCCATTAAATTAGAGATTGGTTTTAATGTTGTTTTGTTTACAACAACTGGTCCACCAGTGTCTTCGCAAGAAGTGAAGAAAATGCCCATTGATACAACAAGAGCTAAAGCAATTATTACGCTTTTTAATTTCATATTTGAACTCCGAAAAATAAAAAAAAAAGTTTATTACGTTTATATAAATTTATATTTATTCTTAAATAATCCATTAAATTTATAGTACTAAAACTAATAAACGAATTAGTTTAATGTTTAGTGACAAAGTATTAAAAAAAAATAAAAATAAAATTAATGTTTAAGAAAATTTTAGAAAAAAGGTATATCATTTCTTTTTTGTTTAATAATAAATTATTATTTTGCATTTCTAATATGTTAATTAATTATAATATTTGAAATTTGATATTTTCAATTCTTTAATTGGTTACGTAACTATATTTAAATTAATTAGTATTAATAGAAATACTAATTTTTATAAATAATCATAGAAAAAAAATGAGATTTAAACATATAATAGAATTATTAATTGTAGTAGCAATATTTATTAGCTTTCCATTAAATGCTTTTTCTGCAAGCGAAAGCATTCCGGTCCTATTAAAAGGGAAAGTATTAGATAAATTTTCTAATAAGGCTACAGATGTCACAATGACTTTTATTGATAAAAATGGCAAGAAATTCTCCGTTACACCTAATATTATAGATGGACACTATGAACAAATCCTTATGTCAGGCAATCAATATGAAGTTAGATTTTTTAAATGGGATGTAGCAAGAGAAACTTTTATAATTAATATTCAAGATACAGAAGAATATATTGAAATTGTAAAAGATTTCTCAATTAAACGATTAGATTTAAATAATGAAATATATAGTGATGATTTCTTTATTGCAAATTCAGCAGAAATTTCTCCTGCAGGAATAGCTTTAATTAATCAATTAAGCGAAATATTGAAGTTTAATCGAGGTGCCAAATTACAATTTTTAGTAGCACCCACTAATGATGATGAAAAATCATCTCAAAAAGATATTGTGAATAATAGATTAGAGAAAATAACTTCATTAGATGAATTTAAAAAATATTCATCTAGAATTGTTTTCAATAAAATAAATAATATTAATGATAAGAACTTTAGCGTAAAAGTAATAGAAATAAAAGATCCATTAAATAATTAAGGGCAAATAAATGAAAAAAAACAATCCACTCTATAGCGTAGATTCAATTCAAGAAATCTTGCAATTAAGTTCAGTATTTGAACAAAGTAAAATATTACTTTCTGCATGCGAATTGAACTTCTTTAGTATAATAGAAAATAACCACAAAACAGCAAAAGAAATTGCTGTTGAAGCTGGTACTAATGAAAAAGCAACTGAGAGGATACTAAATGCTCTCACTGCAATGAATTTACTAACTAAAGATGGATCTACATATTCAAATACTAAAGGTACTAGAAGATTTTTAGTCGATTCAAGACCTGAATACATCGGCGATATGCACTTTTTAAATAATCAATGGGAAAAGTGGGGTGATCTGACTAATGCTATTCGCACTGGTAATGCAATTTCTTATCAAGATATCAAAGATAAAGATGCTGAATGGGTAAAATCTTATGTAGACTCAATATATTGGAGAGGTTCATTAAAAGCTCCTGATATAATTAGTGAATTGAACTTGCATGATGTAGATTCAATTTTAGATTTAGGATGTGGTTCAGCACTTTATGCAATTGAATTAAAGAAAGCAAAACCATCACTAAAAGTATCAGCTTTAGATTTCCCAAATGTACTAAAAGTAGCAACAAATCATATTGACAGAGAAGGATTTTTAGGGCAAATAGAACTCATTCCTTGCGATATGTATAACGACCCAATACCCGGGAAATATGATGCAGTTTTTATTTCAAATGTATTAAAGTATTTTTCTTTCTGGGAAAATGTGAATTTCATGCATAAATTATATGAAATATTAAATCCTGGAGGCAAAATATTTATACAAGAAACTCTAGTGAGTGACGATAAAACTACTCCACCAAGTGCTGCAATTGATTCTGTAGCTTTATTAGTTAATACTCAATCTGGTGATGTATTCACTGAGTCTGATCTTTGGATGATATTGAAAGAAGGTTGGTTTAACTATGAGAGTATGAAAACTACTCCATTTGGTTCTTCATTAATAATAGGTAGAAAATAATAATATATCTATAAATTAATAAAAAATAGCGTTCTTATATCTTTTAAGAACGCTATTTTATTTAGGTATAAAAATTATGAACTATTTGTTTTCAGTTACTTGATTGTTTTCCACTTCTGATTTATTATTCATAGCATTTAAAATATCTACTCCTGTTACTGTTTTAATTGTCTCAGATAGCTGAGCTAGCGAACCGGGGATTTGATTAATCAATCTCGAATATGAGCCATTACTGCCATCGCCTCCATTATCAATCATAGTAATTTTATCAATACTAATATCTTTTAAAGTGCTTGTCATATTGTCAATAATTTGAGGTAATAGAACTAATGTATACATCTTGTCGGCATTATTTCCGGCATTAGTCATAGCAGTCATATTCTGTTTCATTATATTTAATCTTGCTTCGCCATCTGCTAATATTTTTGCAGCTTCACCACGAGCTTCTAATTCTAATGCTTCTTTTTTAGCTTTAGCTGGTTCGATTACATCAGCTATTAATTTCTTTTGTTGTAAGATGATTCTTTGTTCTTCTAATTCCTGTTCAAACTGCACTTGTGCTTTTTGACCAGCTACTAGAGCTTCTTTTTCCTTAATAATAGCATCTCTTTCGAGTTCAGCTTTTTTAATTCTAAGATTATTATTTTCAATTTCTACACTTTGGCTTGCAATAGCTTGATTAATAGAAATATTTTGATTTGATTGAATTTGAGCAGTTTCGATTTCTTGTTTTGCTTTTGCTTTAGCAGTTTCAGCTTTTTGTAGTGCTAATGCTTCAGCTTCTTCAGCTTCTGCTCTTCTATCAGCTTCAGCTTTTTTTGCATTTGCAATTACTTCTGCTGTTTTCATTCTTCCTATTGAGTCTAAATATCCTCTTTCATCAGAGATATTGGTGATTTTTAGCGTATCAAGCTGTATACCGAGTTTTTGTAAATCAATATCTGCTTCGTCCATTAATACTTCTGCAAATTTCATTCTGTCTTGATTGACTTCTTCTGGAGTAAGTGATGCAAGGACGCCTCTTAAATTACCTTCAAGAGTTTCTTTGGCAATTTTTTGTATTTCAGTTTCAGAACGTTTTAAAAATCTTTCTACAGCATTACCGAAAGCCGGTTCCTTAGAATCAATTTTAATATTTGCGATAGCCTCGACGACTAATGGAATACCACCTTTAGAATATGCGTTATTTATGCTTAGTTCTAAAGGTATAGTCTCTAAAGACATTCTTGATGCTTTTTCTAAAAATGGTATGCGTAAAGCTCTACCACCTCGAATAATACGATAGCCAACAGTCGAACCATCTGGTAATGTTCTTTTGCGACCAGACAAAACGATTACTTCATTGGGTTGTGCTATTAATAGTAATCTTGAAATTGTGGTCAAAATTACTATCATTGCAATGACAATAATCACAGCTAAGAAAAGTATATATTCCATTTTTTACCTTAAATTTATTTATGTTAATTGAATCATTTTATTAATGAGTATTATATGATTTATATAATTAAAGAAGTAATTATTATTGTTTTATTTTTTATCTATAGAATATATATAATCCTTATTTCCACTATTTCTTGAATTTATTTATTCCTGTATCAGGGAAATCAATCTCAGAGAGACGGAAAATTTCATTTTTAGCACTTTCATTTGCATCTGGGAATAAAACTCCGGGTTTCTCTTGAATAAAAGATTTAATGTCAAAATTTATTAATTCTCCAGATTGATTTAATTCAATAAAAGCAATAGGTGCAAAAGCATTACTACCTTTTAAACCGAATTGCTTATATGTGCAGAAATTACCCAAACTATATAGTATTAATCTATTTTTATAAATTTCTCCAGCTCGAGGTAAATGCGGACCGTGTCCTAAAATTAAATCAGCACCAGCATCAATCATATTGTGAGCAAAAAGATGAGGGTTCCCTCTATTCTCTCCTAAAAACATTTCAGTAGTTTTTGTAATATGCTTATATTTTTGACCTTCAGCTCCTCCATGGAATGATACTATTACAATATCATGAGATTCTTTTAAATTGCTTACTAATTCCTTAGCTTTTTCTATTTTAGTCATTCTAAGAGTGAAAGGTGAATTTGCAAAACCTATAAAAGCAATTTTTTTCCCTTGGTGCTCAAAAGATGCTGTAGGATAATTTTCTAATCCACAATATTTAATATTATTATTTTCTAAAGTATTTATTGTATTTAATTGACC
>CALLXS010000050.1 GCA_937875295.1 uncultured bacterium
AAAAATAAAATATGCTTAAATCAAATACACGAGAAATACCATTAGTTTTAGGAATATTAGGTGCAGGCCAATTAGCTAAAATGCTTGCAAACGAGGCTTATAAATTAGGATTAAATATTGCAACTATTGATAAAGGTGAAAACACACCAGCAGGGGATATGACTAAAAATGATTTTTATTTAGGCTGGGAAAATGATGAAGATTTAAATAATTTTATTGAAAAATGCGATATTATTACTTTAGAAAATGAATTTATTTCTCCTGAAATAATCGAAAAGATAGAAAAGAAAGTCCCTGTTTATCCTTCTTCGCTCACAATGAAGAAAATTCAAGATAAATATATTCAAAAACAAAATTTTGCAAATGCAGGTCTTCCTGTGCCAGAATTTACCGAAATAAACACTTGCGAAGAAGCCATAGATTTCTCTAAAAAATCAGGTTATCCTTTTATTATAAAAACTCGTACTCTTGGGTACGATGGATATGGGAATTATTTGGTAAGAGAGGAAAATGATATTTATGATGCCTTTAAAAAGTTTGGTAATAGGAAACTTATGGCTGAGCAATTTGTAAATTTCCAAAAAGAATTAGCAGTCATGGTAGTGCGGAATAAAAATGGTGAAACTGCTATTTATCCTTGCGTTGAGACTATCCAAGAAAATCATATATGTCATATAGTAATTGCACCAGCTGGAATTGATGAAAAATATAAAATTCAAGCTCAAGAAATTGCTCAAAAATGTGTAGAAGCAATCGATGGAATAGGTATATTTGGAGTCGAATTGTTCATAGATGCTGATAATCAAATATTAATAAATGAAATTGCTCCGAGACCTCATAATTCTGGACATTATACTATTGAAGCCTGCTATACTTCGCAATATGAAAATTGCATAAGGGCTGTGCTTAATTTGCCTTTAGGTTCAACAGAAATGTTAAAACCAAGTGCAGTTATGGTGAATTTATTAGGCAAAAGAAGCGGAATCGGAGTACCAAATAATGTTACAGAAATATTAAAATATGATAAAGCAAAATTGCACTTATATAATAAAAAAACAAGTAGAGTCGGTAGGAAGATGGGGCATATTACTGTAATTGGAGATGAACCAGAAGCAACTCTAAAATATGCTCTTGAAGCAGAAAAAGCAATTGAATGGTAAACTTATTCATATAATATTGTATTACATAAATAGTCCTCCTTTGAAAAAAAAGAGGACTATTTGTTTATAAAAGGTATAAAAAATTTAATTTTTTATAAAAGATTCGACTAAATGCTTTCCATTTATAACTGCCCTTAATTCATAAGTACCCACCGGCAAATTACTAATATCAAAAGAATATGAAGCGTTATTATGCTTTTGTACACTATTTGGTATTAATTGTTTTACTAAATTGCCTCTTGCATCGAATAGATCGACAGTTATAGAAGCACCTATATTAGCATTGATACTTAAATTAAATATGCTATTTGAAGGGTTTGGATATATTTTTATGTCGTCTGATTCTGCTGAATTAGATTCTTCAATTGATGAATTTGTTTCAATTTTATCAGAAATTTGGATAAATAAATTCCAAGTAGCGATCCCCTTTAAAGCACAGTTCAGCAATTGAGAATGTGCACAAGTTTTACAGCTATTAGCAATTTTTGTTAATTCATTATTTGGATTTGCTATAAGCCATAATTTTGCCCAATTTGATTCAAGAGTATTATCACCATTTGCATCGAAATCGCAATTATCATTTGCATTTAATTCCATTAAATTTTTATCGATACCCGGAGCATAACTCTCAATATCAGCAAAATCAAATAATATTTTGTCATTATCAATACAATATTGTCTAATAATATCATTCATTTTGTTTAAATTTCCATCTTTTCCTGTGCCATCAAGATGTCCTGTCATATATACAAAATATACATTTGGAAATTTTTGCTCTAAATCGCTCATTGCCTCTAAATATTTATTAATACCAACTAAATCATTGGTACTTACTCCACCGCACCAAGACCACATAATCACATTTCTATTGTTGCTTTTATTACCCATTTCTTTAATTGTAGTATTTGCAAAAGCAATATTTCCTTTTGTGCCTAAATCAGGAGTTTCTGGCATAGCATAATCATTAAAAAATACATCATAAACGAATCCATTTGTAGAATATGGCACTGAAAACATTTTATTATATTCAGCTAAGGCAAGCATTCCAGAAGTTAGCTGGCTACCATGTGAAGTATGCTGATAGCCTACTCTTATATTTTTTAATACTTTATTTACTTGTTCTTGAGTAATTGTGGTAATATCTGTGTGATTATGATTAATTATTATTCCCTTTGAAAATAAATATTGCACATTTATCATTAAAGAAAACATAAGAATTAAGAATAAGAATTTTTTCATTTGTTTTGCACTTTCATTTTTAAAAAATTTAATATTATATTTTGTTTTTTCTTTTATTGTCTAACTCTATCAATACGGTTATATACTATTATTTGTTACTTTTCCAATTTTAAGCTCAAAAATTACAAAAACTAATCGAAATAATAAAAAAAATTCAATAAAATTTTAAATTAATAGTTATATAAAGAATATGAAATTTATAATTTTAAATTTAAAAAAGTAATTTTATGATTAAATTAAATGTTAATGTAGATCATTTTGCTACCCTAAGAAATGCAAGAGGTGGTAGTGAACCTTGCCCTATTTTAGGTGCATTAATGGCAGAATTAGCAGGCGCTACCGGGATTGTCTGCCACTTACGAGAAGATAGGCGACACATGAAAGATAAAGATGTATATAGACTTCGAGAGCTTATCCAAACTAAATTAGATTTCGAAATGGCTGCTAACGAAGAAATAATAAATATTGCTCTTGATGTAAAACCGGATTTAGTGACAATCGTTCCTGAAAAGAGAGAAGAACTCACTACTGAGGGTGGATTAAACGTAAAAGCTGAAATCGAAAGATTTAAAAAATTGACTGATAAATTCCACGAAAAAGAAATCGAAGTAAGCTATTTTATTGAACCAACTAGCGAGCAAATAGACGCTTGCGTTTCGATTGGGGCGGATATGGTAGAGCTTCATACGGGAAATTATGCAAATAATTTCAATTCAAATTTCGAAATGGAATATAATAAAATTCTAAATGCTGCTAAATATGCTAAATCAGCAGGTTTGATAATTGCAGGAGGGCATGGATTAAACTATGTAAATACGGCACCTTTATGCAAAATAACTGAATTTAGAGAATTTAGCATTGGCCACTCAATTATTGCTCGTAGCCTATATGTAGGTATTGAAAAAGCAGTGAAAGAAATGATTAATATAATTTTTCGATATAGTTGATTTTCAAATCATATTGAATTTA
>CALLXS010000051.1 GCA_937875295.1 uncultured bacterium
TGAAGTTTATTATCTTAAGACAAATGTAAAATTAAGACAAATGTAAAATTATTAATCTTAATAATAATTAATTATTAACGATAAAAAGAGATAAGTATGGATAAATTTGGACTATATGAAAATTCCACTAAACCTGAAGCATTTTTAATAGCACAAAAAGCTGCAAGATTTTTAGTAGATAAAGGAGCTCAATGTTGCGCAAAGGAAGAATTGTTAGCTACATTTCCAGCAGAATTAGCACAGAAAATTACTCCATGCCCACTTGAAGAATTCCATAAATTTGTTGATTATGTAATTTCCTTTGGTGGTGATGGTACAATGTTATCTGCTTCCAAAGTGTTTATAGATAAAGATATTCCAATTATGGGAATTAATGTGGGACGATTAGGATTTTTAGCCGAATTCCCTAGCGAAGAATTAGAAGACTCTCTATCAAAACTATTAAATGGTGAATATAGAATAGTAAATCGGATATTTTTTGAAACTACTTTAAATGACACTATTCACTATGCTTTAAATGATATTGTAATAGAGAAAATTGGTTCAAAAATGCTTTCTGTTTATGCATATGCTGGCGAACATTTAGTGGCTACATATAGATCTGATGGTTTAATAATTGCTACTCCTACTGGTTCTACAGCATATTCACTTTCTTGCGGAGGTCCTGTAATTCATCCATCGACAGAGGTTATATGCCTTACACCAATATCTCCGCACTCCCTCACACTTAGACCACTTGTTCTGCCGGATAATTTAGAAATATCAATTGTTGGCTCTTCTCCTACTGGATATTGCAATTTATCAATTGATGGGCAGATCAACTATCAACTAAATGATGGCGAAGTCGTAAAAATAAATAAATCTAAAATTAAAATGAAAATGATTAAGCCCTTAGATACTTCGTATTATGATTTATTAAGCAAAAAATTACTATGGGCTGCAAATTCTATAGACCAAAAGAAAGAAACCAAAAACACTTAAATCTATACTGCTTCATAAATTAAATATAAATAATTTTCATAAAATAATAAATATTTTAATATTTTATGTTTTGTATTTTACGAAATATTTCGTAATTTTGTAGTTCGTGTTCTTTTAGAGGAGCATAATATTAAAAACTGAACATAAAGTTCAAATTAATAATAGAAAATATTAATAAAAAATAAAATAGAGGACTAAAATGTCAAAAAGATGCGAATTAACTGGTACTACTGTGATGTATGGTAACAACGTATCTCATGCTAATAACAGAAATAGAAGACGTTTCTTGCCAAATTTGCAAACTAAAAGAGTGTGGATACCTGAAGAAAGCAGATTCGTAAGAATTAAAATCACTACTAAAGCCCTTAAAACATTAGATAAAAAAGGTTATTTAGCAATGTGTAAAGAATTAGGCGTAAAACCTAAAAAATAATAATTTTTGTAAATAATAATAAATAATAGACGGTAAAAATAATTATGTATGCAGTAGTAGAAATAGCAGGAACTCAATTCCAAGTGCAAGAAAATGCAATCTTGCGCGTTCCTCATTTAATTGGAAATATCGGAGATACTGTATCTTTCGATAAATTATTGCTTAGCACTAATGGCGACCAAATCAATGTAGGCAAACCTTACATAACCGGTAGCGTAGATGCTAAAATTATTGCTCATGGCAAAGACCCAAAAGTGTTAGTTTTCCATAAAAAACGTCGTAAAGGTTATAGAAAATTAAACGGACACAAACAGCAATATACTAAAATTGAAATCACAGGAATTAATCTATAATTTAATTTCCAAAATGATTCTTTTCTATAATTAGAATAAACATTAAAAATAAAAAATAAAGGAATAAAGTAATGGCTCATAAAAAAGGTGGCGGGTCGTCCAGAAATGGAAGAGACTCAAACGGTCAAAGAAGAGGCGTGAAAAAATTCGGTGGTGAAAATGTAATACCCGGCAACATAATAGTTCGCCAATGCGGTACTAAATTTCATCCAGGTGAAAATGTCGGCTTAGGGAAAGATTATACTATCTTTTCGGTTATCGAAGGGAAAGTTCAATTTTCTCGCGGTTATAACGACAGAAGAATTGTATCAGTTATACCATACAATTAATAAATAAAAACAAATAATATTTTAACACAAACTCCTACTTGCAAGATTCCCTTTTATATTTAAGTATAAAAGGGAATTTTTTTTAATATTTATTCTCAGTAATTTATAAATTTATCCTTACCTAATAGCTTCCCATTCCTTATCTTTTGCTTTGCCTGAAAGCATAACACTTAACCCATTAATAGTCCAATTATACAATACTTTTAAATATCCTATTTTTCTAAATCTTCGTGGTGATTCAATTACAGTAATTTGCGATACATATTGAGTTTTTGCAATTTTAGCGATTCTTCTAAATAAATCAAAATCCTCCCCAGCTGGTAAAGTTGCATTATAACCACCTACTTTTTCAAAAATTTCTTTCGTTACGATTTGGCACTCTCCGCGCCCCATTCCAATTCCAATAATATTTAAAAAAGCTACATAATGATTAAAGAAGTTATAAAATATTTTATCAGAGAGTCTTACATCATTTTCTGGTACAAACACGCGAGTAGCAAGTGCCGGATATTTCCCACAATATGAACAATCATTTATCCATTTAGTTATAAAATCAAAAAATGTATCAACATTCTCTGGATAAGTGTCTCCATTTATAAAGACAATTACTTTGCCTTTAGCTAGCTCGGCACCTTTATTTCTGCCTTCAGGTATTGTTTGCCTCCTCTGCTCGGTATGAATAAAAATTTTATCAGCATATTTTTCAGCAATTTTTACTGATTTGTCTTTACTACCGCCATCGGAAACAATTAGCTCAATATTATATTTTTTCCTTATATCATTAGTGTATCGTACTAAAGTACTTTCTAATATTTTTTCTTCTTTATAAATTGGAATTACAACAGAAATCAGTGGATTTTCAATATTATGCTTTTCTATTATCATAATTATAGTTTATTTAAAATTAATTGCTTTAATTGGAGTAACTTTAAGTGCTATCAAAGCAGGAATTAAAGTAACAAAAAATGCAATTACTATTGAAATAGTAATTACAATCAAATAATTTTGCCATTCTAAATTTATAGGTAAGACATCTAAAAAATAAATTTCTCCTTTTAGCTTAATAAATTGATAGTTTTGTTGCAAAATACATACTAAATAAGCAGCTATTGCTCCTAATACAGTACCGATTACTCCAATAAAAGTACCTTTTGTTAGAAATATAGCCATTATATTTGATGATTTCATACCTAATATTCGCAAAATACCGATAGAATGCGTCTTTTCAACTATTAATATTAACAAAATAGTAATTATATTCATTACAGCAACTAATGATATTAAACCTAGAACTAATGGAATAGGTTCTTTTTGCATTTCAATCCAAGCAAACATTGAGCTATGCAAGTCATATACACTCATGGCATAAAATGGGAATTTCAAATATTCTTCAATTTCTTTGCTTGTTTCCTTAATCTCATCAGTTTTTTTAAGCATAATATCTATTCCGGATGAGATATTATTATTAATCTTAAGTAATTTAGAAAGGACATTTATATCGCAATATACAGCTGTTTCATCATAATGAGCCATTCCTGTGCGATAGACTCCAGATATAGGCAACTTATACACATCTGGGAAATCACTAAATCCAGAGCTAAAAATATTATTTGGTGTCAATTGCAATGAGCTATTTGTATTCATCATATAAATTACTACACTATCGCCCGGTTTTGCATTGATTTTTTTAGATAATCTCTCTCCAATAATAATACCATCTCTAGTAGCAACTTGATTTGTAGTATCCGAAACAGAATTTGACTTAATATTATCTTCTATTATTTTATCTATAATACCTGTAGAATTATTTTCAAGAGAAATACCTTTTAAGACAATTCCATCGACATCATATTTAGTACTTATCAGGGCTTCTTTTTGTAAAAATGCAGTAGCGGATTTCACTTCAGGGAATTTCTCTTTAATACCTGTAATTAATTCTTTAGTATTATTTATATATCCATTACCAGAAAGATTAACCTTAATGTGAGATGTAAAATTAACTGCCGTCTCTGCTAATTTATTCTCAAATCCACTAAGCACTGACATTGAAATCAGAACTGCCATTGTGCCAATCATTACACCAAAAACAGCTATAACTAATACAAATTTAAAAAATTTCCCATGTTTCACTTGGGAATTTAATCGTTTAGAAATAAATATTAATTCTTTGAATTTCAAATTATTTTAAAAATGTATTTTATTTTAAACTATAAAAACTACAAAAATACTATATTTTAATGATTAAATAAAATCAGTTTTTATTAACAATTATTATAGTTCTTAATAAAGAAAAAAATAATTTTTGTTCATTCAAAATAAAAGTCTTATTTTTGTGTCTATAAGTTGTAAAATGTATTATAAAAATCAGAAGATCCAATAATTCTATAATTAGATCTTCTAATTTTTTTATTATTATATTAAAGATAAAAAGTAATTAATCAATATAAATTTAAATAAGGAAAAGTAATAATGTTATATGTAATTTTATTCTTGGCAAGCAATGTATCATTATTTTCAATGGCTGCTCCTTCTGGTGGACAGGGTGCAGGTGGCTCAATGATGAGTTCATTAATTATGTTTGCTGCTATTATTTTGATTTTCTATTTTTTGATGATTAGACCTCAACAAAAGCGTCAAAAAGAACATCAAAATATGCTTAGCTCTTTAAAAAAAGGCGATAAAGTAGTTACTAACGCAGGCATACACGGCACAATTAAAGAAATTGATGGAAATGTATTTACTATACAAATCGCTGAAAATGTGTTAGTAAACTTTGAGAAATCTGCTATTGTAGGCACTGTAGAATCTGTACAAAATCTAAATGCAAGAAAAAAATAATTTTTTTCTTTCTTCCATATTTTAAATTAAAAAAGAAACATTTGTAATGAATAGAAGTATTGATGAAGCTGTAAAAGATATTAAAGCTGGTAAAATGGTCATTATTACTGACGACCAAGACCGCGAAAATGAAGGCGATATAGTAGTCGCTGCGAAATATTCTACTCCTGAAATTATTAATTTTATGGCTACTAAAGCTCGTGGTCTGATTTGCGTCGGTGTCGATAATACCACATCTAATCGACTAAATCTGCACCCAATGGTTAAAGACAAATCTGCACTTCACGGTACAAATTTCACAGTATCTGTTGACTATAAATATGGTACGACCACTGGAATTTCAGCAGCCGATAGATCCAAAACCGTAATGGCTCTTGCTGATATTAATTCTAAACCCGAAGATTTCGGCAGACCCGGGCATATTTTCCCTATTACTACAGTCAATGGTGGTGTCCTCCGTAGAGCTGGGCATACAGAAGCATCTGTAGAATTAATGGTATTAGCTGGACTGCAACCTCCAATCAGCGTAATGTGTGAAATAATAAATGATGACGGTACAATGGCACGTAGCGAAAATTTGATAAAATTCGCTAAAGATAATGGGCTTAGGACTATCACCGTAGCTGATTTAATTGAATATAGATTTAGAAATGAAATTCTCGTAGAATGCAAAGCTGAAGCAAAATTACCGACTGAATTTGGTGATTTTATTATCAAAGTTTTTGAAAATAAATTAGATAATAAAGAACACGTCGCAATAATCAAAGGAGATATTAATGGAGAAGAAAGCATTCCTGTAAGAGTACATTCAGAATGTCTAACTGGAGATATTTTCTCTTCAAAGAGATGCGATTGCCAAGCTCAATTGCATTATTCTCTAGATTATATTGAAAAAGCAGGAAAGGGTGTCGTGCTTTATATGAGACAAGAAGGTCGCGACATAGGTTTAATAAATAAAATTAAAGCTTATGCTCTGCAAGAACAAGGTATGGATACTGTAGAGGCTAATATTCACTTAGGATTTAAACCAGATGCACGCGATTATGGAATAGGTGCTCAAATTTTGGCTTCTCTTGGTATAAAAAAAATGAAATTGCTTACAAATAATCCCCAAAAAAGGGTCGGTATCGAAAGCTATGGTATTAAGGTAACTGAACAGATCCCAATAGAAATTGAACCTAATTCTTTTAATAAAGATTACCTTAAAACAAAAAAGATTAAAATGGGGCATATTCTAAATAATTTTGAATAAATAAATTAAACAAATTATAATTTTACTTATAAAAAAAGCCGTTAATTTATCGGCTTTTTTTCTTAAATTCTTATCATTAATAAAATTACAAATTATATTAAAAAAAATAAATTTTAAAAAGGCAATACTATGAATGATGTTGTTTATATGACTGAAGATGGAGTGCGCGAGCTCGAATTAGAAATACAAGATCTCAAGGGAAAAGGAAGAAAAGAAGCTGCTCAAAAATTAGCTGAGGCACGATCTCACGGCGATTTATCAGAAAATGCTGAATATGATGCAGCTAAACAGGCTCAAGAACTACTTGAAATTAAAATTTCTCAATTAGAAATTACACTATCTAGGGTAGAAGTAATAAAAGCTGGAGATTTACCAAGTGATAAAGTCTATATTTTATCTAATGTAAAATTGAAAAATCTTAAGAATAATGCAATTTTCGAATATTACCTTGTTTCTCCTGCAGAAGCAGATTTCGAAAAAAAGAAATTATCTGTTGACTCTCCTATCGGTAAAGCTCTAATGGGAAAATCAGTCGGTGATATTGCTGAAATTAAAGCTCCTGCCGGAATAGTAAAATATGAAATTATTGAAATTTCACGCTAAAATTAAATACTTTTCATAAATGAATTAATTAAAAAAACCGTTGAGTTTTCTCAACGGTTTTTTATTAAATTATATAAATTTTGATTTATTAAGAAATTATTTTTCTTAATTTACCTTTAATTTTACTTGACTTTCTTTGGCTACAATATTATTATTAAAAATAATATTCACATTATTGTCGCCAGGAGGCAAATCTGTATATAACGAAGTAAGAGCAAAAACTATAAATTGAGGACCTATTCCCTGAAGTTTTTGAATTTCTTCAAGAACAACTTTAGTTGTATTTGGCATAACCTCATCACCTTTATAATGATCTAAAAGAGCTTGCAAAACAATTGGAGTAAGAGTTGCTGCACTAGCCTCATCAATATCAAATTGAGATGTCATCATTGCAGATATTAGTTTTACAAATTGATTATCCTTTAAAAAACTTGCTGCATAAGCTTGAAATTCAAGACCTTTTGTATCATAATTAATACTTTTTATTAAAGATGTAGTAATTTGCAAATTAGAATTTGTGATTGATGCTATTCTATATGGGCAAGGAGAAGTAATCAATGAACCTGTTTCAACATCATAAATTTCTTTTCCATCGACAGAGTATTTTGTAACGTCATTTGCATGGAAGTGCCCGGTAAAAATAGCTTTCATATTGCCATCAATAAATTGCTTTGATACATTTTGCCAATCGTCAATTACATAGTCCATAGAAATTGGATTTTGTTTTTGTCCGTTGAAATGTTCTACTAAACCGTGATGTTGAATTCCGATAACTGTTTTATTTTGTTCTTTTGCTTTTTGCAAATTATCATTTATCCATTGCAAAGTAGCTTCAGAATATTTTCCTCCAGTAATCGGCGAATTAGTATTTTCTTTATATCTACATGCATCTAATGCAAAAACCCAAAGTCCAGCTACAGGTTCAGATATATAGCTTAATGAATTTTTGTCTCTTGCGATTGCACTACCGAAACCACAATCTTTATAAATTTCTGCAAATTCTTCTGGAGTAACGCTTGGAGTTGGCTCAGC
The DNA here is from genome assembly GCA_937875295.1 of uncultured bacterium. Lineage (GTDB taxonomy): Bacteria > Bacteroidota > Ignavibacteria > Kapaibacteriales > UBA2268 > CALLXS01. The sequence continues at coordinate 7,822 of CALLXS010000051.1, forward strand.
ACTTTCTCCTGTATATTTATGTGAATGAGGATTAGATATATCGTGATTACCTGGAACTACTATTACTTTTTTCCCTGCAGAAACTAATTTCCCATAAAGTTTAGCAAGCTCAATATGAGATTGTTTTTCACCATCTTTTGTAAGATCCCCGGATACTAAAACGAACTTTATATTTTCCTGCAATAGCGATTCTACAACAGATTCGCTAATTGCTTTACTTTCTGCAAGCATTTTTCTATCGTTTGCAAGATATTTCTCGAAGGCTACACCGCCAATTCCAAGCGATGGGGCAAAATAATGCGGGTCGCTCATAATAGCAAATGTAGTATTTAATTTGCTATTATCTACTACATTTGTTGGGGTATCTTTGCTGCATGCTATTAATGTCGATACTACAAAAGCTATCATTATTAGCAATTTAGCACGAAAGATAATCGTAATTTTAGACATGATTTTTCCTTAAAAATTTTATTATTAAAAAATATTTACAAAATTAATTCAATTGTGTAAATATAGATTAAATTCAAAGTTAAATATTAATTAATGTTTTTTACATCGAAATAATTAACTCGATTGAAATTTTATTTTATTGCTTAAACGACTAAATGATTTTTTTGATGATTCCTATTACTTCACCAATGAGCTTAAAGTCTATATCATCATCAATTTTAAATGGTGGATATTTAGGATTATCGGATATTAAATAAATATTTTCAAAATCATATTTTATCCGTTTTATAAATTTGATTGAATTTACTTCAATTAATACAATTGAAGAATTTCTTGGGATATAATTAATTGGTGTAAACAGCACTAAATCCCCTTCATTAATGCCTGCTCCTACCATAGAATCGCCTTCTACAATTGATAGATGCAATTTACTTTCATCTACTTTAAATAGATCTGGCAATGAAGGAATTGAGAATTTATTTTTTTCATTTAATAAGCTAAAATTTATATTATTTTTTATAAATCCTTTGGAATTTTTTTTCCTTACCGGAGTAATTAAGTTTTCTTTTCTATCAATATTTTTAAAATTTATAAAATTTTGAGCTTCATAATTAGCAGAATTGTAAATTTCCTCATATTGTATTTTATACTTATCTAATTTTGATTGCTCTTCTTTTGATAGTGGCGAATCGCTATAATATGCTCTTAATATTCGAGAAAAGATGAAACTATATATATTATTTTCAATTTCTGAATTATTCATTAATTAATTTATAATAATATTATACCAAATTATTTCGTTTATCCACTATAGATTTAAGTAGATTTCCGGCTCTCACAATTATTTCATAATCATCGGTATTAAAGAAATTGTTATTCTCAAATTTGTGAATATTAAATTCTTTTTCTTCCGCTTCCGCTGAATTTATAGTATTTACATATATACTTTGCTCACCTGTTAAGATCCAAGTAGGATTTATACCTTTTTTATAAAGTTCGACAAGTACTCTATTAGGAATATTTGCTTTGCCACTTTCATAATTTGAGATATTGAATTTGCTTTCATTTATTAGATCTGCAAATTCTAATGTGGATAGCTTTCGTGATGAAATATATTTATTTCTTACTTCCTGTAATCGCTTGCCAATTTCAAATTGTTGCATTTTACTATCTTTCAATTATATATTCTATTGCTAATAAAGAATAAATTTAATTTAATTTTAAAAATTATTTAAATTTTCAACAATTAGTAATATTTACTTGTGATATTCGTATAATTTACATAATTTAGTATTTATTACTATTGTCATAGTAATTTATAGTATGCAAATTATATAATTTTTAACAAATAAACAAATATTTTAATTTAATGAAGGTAATTATATGAAATCAGAAAAAAAAGTTTTATGCAATCAAGAATGCGACAATTTCCCAATTAAAATAATTTTAAATAATTATGTGGAAAATTGTGGAACTGGAAATATTGAGCGTTTCCAAGCTGTTTATGCAATATTTAAAGAATTGTGCAATGAACTTAGGCACTCCAAAAATTCACCAAGAGAAATGGTGGAAGATATTAGATTTTTAATAGATGACTATGTAGAATTTAATATTAAAGAAGAAATTAGAAAAAATAATTAATCATTAATTCAATATAATTAAAGAAAGGTAACGTCTAATGCAAAACGACAAATTTGATGAAATTAAATACGAAGACTTAACTGAAGATTTAAAGTTAATAGCTGATTACTGCGGAATGGAACTTGTAAAAAAAATGATGAGAGAGCTTTCCGGAATGTACTTTTATATTCCAAAAATTACTAGGTTGGATAATTTCATAAATAGATATATTATTGAAAACAAAGATAAATCAAGAAAGGAAATAGCAAAATACTTGCAAGTAAGCGAACAATTCCTTAAGAAATTCTATTAAACTAAAATACATCACACACAAATGAAATATCCTCTTGCTTAATATATAAAAAGAGGATATTTTGTTATTAATAAATATAATTTTATTGAATATTATTAGCCAAGTGTGTAAAAATGAATAATTTAAAAGAATTTGATAAGTTTCATTATTTTAAATACATTTTTTAATATTCTTCTAATACCCTACGAATAGCTGGTTTTAGCGATTATTTATTTTTTGGCATAAGAATTATATTATTAAAATGAACAATTAAATTTTAATATTATTGATTTAATTCCCATATTATTTTAAAAATCAATAATAAAAAAATATTTTATTAATTTCACATGGAGGTGACATATGGCTTATGCAGTTGGTGGCAATGGCCGGATAAGGACTAACGTTCCTGCAGAGAATGCATATAATTCTCTCGAATCGTCAAATAAAAATATCTCATTAAGACAACTGAGAATTTCCACAGGTAAAAGAATCAATAATGCTGCAGATGATGTATCCGGATATATTACATCTCGATCTTTAGCAGCAAGAAATGGAGCTTTAAAAGCTGCTCAAAGAGCAGTAGGCGATACACAAAATATTACATATATTATTATGGATTCGCTAGAAAATATTGGCTCTATAATAACTCAAATCAAGGATTCTACCTCTTCCGCAGCTTCTGCTGCTATGGGTACTGATGAAAAAGTAGCTTTAGCAAAAGCAGCCTATAGAATGGCTCAGCAAATCCAAACTGTAGTAGATTCAACAGTTTTCGCCGGAAGACAATTAATTGATGGCACTTTTTGTGCTGACTTCGTAATTGCTTCTAATGCTGCAAATGGTTTATTGACAATGGCAATAGATCTTACCACAAGTAATGCTGATTTTAATGTTGCATCTAATAATATGAACTTAAATGCAATGAAAGTTCCTACTACATTTGCTGGAGTAACTGGTTTAAATATGGCTGATTTTAATGCTGTGTCTGCTTCTGATTTAGGCATTTTTAGTTCAACAGCTATTAATACAACGCTTGTCTCTTTAGCTAATGCTATCGACAATGTAAATAAAACTGCATCTTATGTGGGTGGTATAGTAAATAGGCTTACTTCTCAAGAAGAATTACTAAAGAGCCAAATCACAAATTACAATGCAGCTATTTCAAGAATCGAAGATACTGACGTCGCTTTAGAACAATTGGAATTAGTAAAAGCACAATTTTTGCAGAGTGCTTCATTAACGTCTTTATCACAGGCTAATGCGAATCCGCAACAATACTTGCAATTGATACAGGGCTAAGAATATAATTAAGAAATAAAATTATTATTTTTAGAATAATTTTACAAAAGATAATTAATCAAAATAAGCATTTAAGATTATTTTGGATTAATCTAAAATTAAATTCATTTAATTTAGTTTAATAACTATTTATTTTTTTATACTTAAGATATAGTTATTGCCCAAAATGAATCTTTCAATTGAAGTAATTAGTGGGCCTCCAGCCAATTACTACCACTGCCTACCTCTGCGATAATGGGGATATCGCCTAGAGGTAGAGCAGTTTCCATTTTTGTTTTTACAATGTTTTTCAAAATTTCTAATTCATCTGGATAGCATTCAAAAACTAATTCATCGTGGACTTGCATAATCATTTTTGATTTCAATTTTTTATCACGAAACTCTTTATAAATATTAATCATTGCGATTTTAATCATATCAGATGCAGTACCTTGAATCGGCATATTAATTGCAGCTCGCTCAGCTGCCGTTTTAATATTTTTATTCATACTATTAATATCCGGAAAATATCGTCTTCTACCTAAAAATGTCTCAGTATATCCTTTTTGAATTGTTTTTGATATTGTATTTTTCATATAATTATCAATACCTGGGTATTTCTCAAAATAATTCTTAATGATTTCGCTACTTTGATTGCGGGTTAATCCTAATTGTTGAGCTAATCCAAAAGCCCCAAGCCCATACATTATGCCAAAATTTACTGTTTTCGCAATGCTGCGTTGTTCTTTCGTTACTTGAGAAATATCAATATTATTTAAAATAGCTGCTGTAGCAGAATGAATATCTTTATTCTCAATAAATGCTTCTTTTAAATTTTTGTCTTGGCTAAAATATGCCATAATTCTTAATTCAATTTGCGAATAATCTGCTGAAAGAATGATATTTCCATTTTCACCAATAAATGCTTTTCGCACTTCTTTGCCCAATTCAGATTTAATTGGTATATTTTGCAGATTTGGTTCGTTTGAAGAAAGTCTACCGGTATTTGTCCCCGTTTGATTATAATTTGTATGAAGTCTACCAGTTTTATTATTAATCATTAATGGAAGTGCATCGATATAAGTTGATTTTAATTTCGCTAATTGACGATATTTTAGCAAATAATCTGCAATCGGATAAGTGTATTTTAATATATTTAGCGTATCTACATCGGTAGAATAACCCGTTTTAGTTTTCTTTAATGGAGGTATCATCATTACATTAAAGAGAATTTCACTTAATTGCTTTGGCGAATCGATATTAAATTCCTCACCAGCTTCTTTAATAATATTATTCCTTAACTCATTTATGTCTTTAGAAATTACTTCAGAGATCTCATTTAATCCTTTATCATCTATTTTTACGCCGGTATATTCCATATCAATCAGCACTTCGATTAAAGGAAATTCCACTTCTTTTGCTAATTTTACTTGATTTTCATCAATTAATTTTTGCTCTAAAATATTTTTTAGTTTTAGAGCTACATCAGCATCTTCGCAAGCATAGTTGGAAATATTTTCAGGATTTATTTTAGTCATTGGAACTTGCCCCTGCTTTTTTGTCCCGATTATAGACTCTATTTCTATTGGTGCATAGTTAAGATATTTTAAAGAAAGAGAATCTAAATTAAGTGCAGAATCAGGATTTAATATATGTGCTGCCACCATTGTGTCAAATGAAATTGGCGATACATTTATTCCATAACGCTTTAATATAATTGCATCAAACTTTATATTTTGACCAGATTTATCAATATTTTGATTTTCTAAAATTGGCTTTAATAATTTAATTGCCTCATTAACAGGTATTCTCTTAAAATTATCTTCATTTTTTACTTCAGAAGAAAATAGATCAACTTGTTCAATTATTTTATTATGGGAATCTTCAACAGCAATATAATATGCTTCATCTTCATTAATCGAAATAGAAATTCCAGCAAGCTCACAATTCATTTTATCTAATGAGCTAGTCTCAGTATCTATAGAAATTAATTTTGCCTTAGATAAATATTCAATTAATTTCTTCAAGTCATTTATTTCATTTATTAGAGTATATTTTACTTTATTTTTATCAAATTTATGAATTTGATTTTCATTATCAGCCTCTTCAATTAATATAGACTCAGAAATAATTTCATTATTAGCAACAATTTCAGTATCAGAGAGCCATTTTGCTTTAAATTGATTAAAGTTTAATAAAGTAAAGAAATCCATTAATTCTTTTGAATTAACTGCTTCCATTTTATAATTTATATTGGTGAGTTCTAAATCAGTTTTAATTGTTACTAATTCCATAGCTTCAAAAGCACTATTTTTACCATTAATTAATTTTTCTCTTACACCTTTTGGCATCACTTCTTCTATATTATTATATAGATTCTGAAGATTTCCATATTGTTGAATAAGCGGAATAGCTGTTTTGTCTCCAATGCCCTTCACCCCCGGAATATTATCTGCTGTATCACCTATTAAAGATAAGACATCTCGCACTTGCTCAGGCGAACCACCAAATTTTCTCTTGACTTCAGCAAGATCTACTAATTTAAAATCTTGATTTCTATCGCGAGATTGCTTTAATATTTTAATTCTCTCATCTACTAATTGGTAAAAATCTTTATCCTCTGTTACGCAAAATACATTCATATCGCTAAATTGCTTAGCAATCGAACCAATAATATCATCAGCTTCATATCCAGGCATTTCTATTTGAGGTATGCCTACAAGGGAAAGAAATTGTTTAATTCTAAGTAATTGTGGCACTAATTGCTCTGGAAAAGCATCTCTATTGGCTTTATAATTTTCATAAATTTCATGTCTGAAGGTAGGAGTAGCTGTATCAAAAGCAACCAAAATATTATCCGGTTTTTCTTTCTTTATTAAGGAATGAATTAAATTAATAAAACCAAATACTGCAAAAGTAGGCTCTCCGCTTGGAGATTTTAGATTTGATTTAAGCATTGCGTGATATGCCTTAAATACGTACGACATTCCGTCAATGAGATATATGTTTTCCATTTTGTTATTGATATAGTTTTTATATGAATATATTACGCTAGCAATTAAATTTTCTTTATTACATTTAATTCCAATTTATGTATAATTGACGAATTAAAAATATTAGATTATATTTTTTTATTCTGAATTATATTTGTAATTTCGAAAATATAAAAATGTGCATTGATTTGGTATTAGATTTATTTATTGAAATTTTTTTTCTATCAATTGTCAATAAATAAACGAGAAACAGGTGAAAATCCTGTACGGTAGCGCCGCTGTAACGGAAGACAATAGATTCAATAACTTGGTCACTGATTATAATTTTTTTTAATAATTGGGAAGGCCGGATCTAAAGGAAGACTCCGAAGTCAGAATATCGACTAATACTCGCTCATTGCGTTTTTATTTGAATTAATAAAGACGATAAAACATCTGCGCTATACAGATGCTATGAGGAAATTCAGCATTTTTCATTCCGATTAGTGCATTTCTTCTATTATTATATTTAATTGTTTTTTTGAATCATTCTTCAAATAAAAAAACAGTAGATAAGTCTAAAATAATTCATAGAATTAGATAATAAATTTATTAACAATTAAAAGAAAGTATAATAATGAAAAAAATGTACCTCTTATCATCATTAATGATATTTATCTTCGTGCTTAGCTTTAATTTGCTAAATGCACAAACTGGTTTCACTAACAAAGCTACTTATACTAGTGGAACTCAACCAGCTTATTTCTTCACAAGTTCAGATAACTCAGCTGCGACACCTTTTTTCATTTGTGCCGGGCATGATGCAAATTTCAACTTTAAATTTGATGAAGGAGATATTAGGGCTTCTGCATATGATTATAAATCAAAATATTCTAATCCTATTGTAAAAGCTAAAGACTTAATGCTCGAAAGTGTGTCATTCAATTTAAGACCGGGTGTCGATGAATTAGAAGCTAAAGTATATATTCCTTCTAGCGATTATATTTTTATTTATCCATTCCCATTTTTTAATAAAAAGCTAGATAGCGTTAATGTTCCAAATTGCCGAGCAGCGGAAGTTGATGAAAATTCCTTATATGTAGCAAGTGGAGATTATACTAATCCCGGTAAAATCTATAAATACATAAAATTTAACTTAGAACTTAAAGACTCGATTGAAACTGATTTATTACCATTTCAAATTATGTCTTTACCAAATTCTACTCTTGCATATTTAAACGAAGGTACTTTTGGTACACCTAATGGAAAATTAGTATTTGTAAATAGTGTTTTTGAAAAATTCGAAAAAGCAAAAGAAATCATTTTGGGTGATACACCTAATCACATTGCAAAATGTGGCGATTATTTATATATTACTTTAAATGGTAGTCATAAAGTAATTATTGTTGATTGGATGTCTCAAAATGTATTGGACTCAATTCTTATCCCAACTACTGGTTATGATGGTCCTCGCCAGACATTAGTGCTTAATCCAAATAATTCTGCAAATTACAAAGATTTTTATTTCTACACAACTGCTTATGATTGCCATGTTTATTATGGTCAAGGAACTTCAATAATTGATAAAAGCGAAAATAACAGTAAAAAAAGAGAAGCTATTGGTTACTTCCCTGATAATGGTGCAATTATTGTAACAGATGTATCTAATGCAGATTATTCTCCAGCAAATACAGTTACAGTTTATTTACCTACTGTAGGAGTCAATGAACAAAATATTTCTAATTTAAGTATTTATCCTAATCCATTAAAAAATATCATTAATATTAAATTAAATGATATTGACAATGCTGATTGCTCAATTAAAATTTATGACGTTTTAGGAAATACTGTATCGCAAGCAAATACTCAAATAATTTCAGGTGGTTTAAGCTATGATATATCAAATTTATCTCTAAGCAATGGTACTTATTATATCAATATAAATACTTCAGATAAATTATATAAATCAAAATTTGTAATTAAATAATTAACTTACAAATAAATAACACAAATAGCTTTTATCTTGAATTTGCCCAATAAAATATTGCAAAAGCAGCACGTTTCTATAGACATTTATTTTTTAAATAAATTAGCTGCTTTTGCATATTTTCTTTTTGCGATATTCGGAATTGCCCATTGCGAATTATCAGCAAATAACACACATTTCTCAAAAAAAAGCAAATCTCAAAAAGATACCCTAAAGTTTACTTCACCTGAAGTTGTGATTATAGGAAATCGAATAACCACTCAAAACACTATAAGCTCTGCCTCAACTACTTATTTCAGCAAAGAAGAAATAAGCAAAATTCCAGCTCTGCAAATAAGCGATATTATTAATAAATCTCCCGGTGTATATATTAAAAATTATGGCGGAGCAGGCGGTATGAAAACCGCAAATATTAGAGGTACAAACGCATCACAGAGCATAATATTGCTCGATGGTGTGCAATTAAATTCAAAGCAAAATTCAATCTATGACCTGAGCCTATTGCCACTATCGTTCATAGAAGAGATTGAAGTTACTCGAGGAGGTTCTTCAGACATATTTGGAGCAAATGCCTTAGGAGGAGCTATTAATTTGCTCTCTCCGAAACAAAAAAGCAATACATATAAAATTAATTATAATCTAGGTAGTTATAACGAACATAAATTATCACTAGCTTTGCCTACTTTTGAAGTAAATAATTTTCTTTTCACATTAGCAACAAGTGCACTATTATCAAAAGGAAATTACAAATTTAATTTCGATGAATATGGCGTTACAAATGAATTACAGCGAGAAAACTCTCAATTTGATAATTTCGGAATATTTTTTAATTCGGACTATTTAATTAATGATGTAAACTTCTTGAACTTCAAAACTATTAATACTTATACCGATAGAGGAGTACCGGGAGCAGTTGTACAAAATAGGATAGAATCAAAATACGCTACAATAAAAGAATTTTCTAGCTTTAATAATCTTTTATATAATCTACAAATTAATAACAATTACTTTGTAAAAATTAATTTAATAGGTAAATATAATCATCAAAAATACAACGATGACCAACCAAATGCTATAGAAACACTAAAAAGTGCTACATTTTTAAATACTGAATTTATTACCAATATTAACAATTTATGGAAGCTCCCTAATTTCAATATAAATTCTAATATAGAATATTCGTATTCAAATTTAATTGGAGATATGCTTGATAAATGTGTAGGAAGAGAAGTATCTCGTAATAATTTCTCTATTGCTCTTTACTTAGATAAAATTTTTCAAATTAAATCGAATCAAAATATTTCAATTACACCATCAGGTAGAATTGATTTATATTCCAATTTTAAGCCTTCATATTCTTATGCTATTGGTGGATTATATCAGCTGTCTCTAAAAAATAAAAGTATATTTGAAATAAAAGGCAGGTATTCCAATAATTTTCGTATTCCATCTTTTAATGAATTATATTATTTTAATTATGGTACATCAGATTTAAGACCTGAGAAATCTCAATCATTTGATTTATCCACATCATTTGCATTTGTCGATATTTTTAAATTTGAAATTAGTGGTTTTCTGATAAATACAAGAGACCAAATTATTAGTATTCCCAAAAATACAATTTCATGGGCAGCGATGAATTTAGGAAAAGTACTCACTAATGGCATTGAAATTTTATTATCCACAAGTGCTTTTGACAAAAAATTGCAAACTTCTTTTGCTTACACATTACAAGAAGCAAGAGATAAATCTCTGGAATCTCTTAATTATAATAAATTAATAATTTATACTCCTCAAGAGATATTAAATGCGACAATTTCATATTCTCCTATCAAACCTATATTTTTGCAGCTTAATGGAGAATATACCTCACATAGATTTTCTCTACCAGATAATAGTTACGAATCTATGCTTTCGAATTATTTAATTTTGAATTCATCAATTGCTTATCAATTTAATTATAATAAAATTGATTGCAGATTACAATTTGAAATCAATAATATTTTAAATAACAATTATCATATTATTTTAAATTATCCAATGCCCGGTAGAATATTTAGAATTGGGCTAAAATTAGAAATATAAACTTATGAAAAAAATTATATTATTATTACTCCTTACCGGATTAACTAATTTATTTGCTGAAAATAATTTCATTTCAATCGACACCGTATATAATTTTTCACCCGGTAGCGATCAAAACAATGGTCAAAGCAGTTTGTATTACCCAGCAAATATTTTTGGACTCCCCTATGAATTAGCTGATACATTAGTCCCAGTATCATCGCCTGAAGATTTACTATCGATTGGTTTAAATGGCGAAATTACAATTGGATTTAAAAATTATAAGATAATAGATAAGCCCGGTATAGATTTTATTATTTATGAAAATGTAATGTGGAATAGAATTGAGAAAAAATATTTTGTTGAGCCAGCTCAAGTCTCTGTAAGCTATGATGGGATTAATTTTATAGCATTTCCTTTTGATTCTGCCACTTTAAAAGGATGCGCCGGCATCAGTCCTACAAAAGGGAAAATGGTCAATATTGACATTTTAGCAAGTGGTGGAGATGGATTTGATATTGCTGATTTAGGTCTAAAAGAAATAAAATATATTAAAATAAAAGATATAACCGAAATTTTAAAAGACCCCAATCATTACTACCATGATCCTACAATTTCTGGGTTTGACTTAGATGCAGTAGTTGGAATTAATTACGAAAAAATATTTAATTCAATTGCTGACAATATCTCTTCTCACTTTGCTTCTCTAAAAGATATTATAAGCCAAAATCCAAATGCTCAATTAGCTTTTTATAATATTTTAGGTGAAAAACAAATTTCAAGTAAGTGCAAAGATTATGAAGATGTTATTAATCAATTACCTAACGGAAATTATATTGTAATTATAAAAATAGATAATTCACATAATGAATATTTTAAAATCAAAATATAAAATAATAATATTATTTTTTTCTTTTTCAATAGTTTTTACTTCTTGCGTAAAAGAACCAGTTTCTCCTTTAATATCATCTAATGATACATCATCAAAAGGTATTTATGTGATTTGCGAGGGATTATGGCATTATGATAATTCAGCATTATCAAAAATAAACGAAAATGACGGTAATATCATTCCTAATTACTTCCAATTAATTAATAATTATAAACTTGGCGATTTAGCAAATGGTGGTATAATGTATAAAAATGATTTATATATTGTGCTTACTACTCCTGCTATCATCGAAAAAATCAATTTATTAACCGGAAAGAGCATCGGTAGGTTAAAACTTAAGCCGGAATCAGATCCTCGCAAAATTTATATTCTAAACGATACTACAGCTTATATCACTAATTTGATGAATCACAGTGTGAGCGTAATTAATCCTCGCGATATGATTGATAAAAATATTGAAATAACTGTAGGACCAGCCCCAGAAAATATAAGCGGAGATGGAAAATATGTCTATGTTGCTAATTCAGGTTTTGGTGATTATCTTTATGATGAGCCCGGAGCTGGCACTATTTCAGTAATTAATTCTGCTAATAATAATGAAATCAATAAAATTCCATGTGGAGAAAACATTATTGAAGTCAAATATAATAAAAAATTAAATAGGTTATATGCATGTTACTTCCACTTACCATCGAATAAAGATTCTGTAGGAGGAATAGTCGAATATAGTTTGCCACACCAAAAGGAAATTAATAGATTAAGAAGCAGAGCTAATGCAATTGCTTTTTCTGAAGATGAAGTTGATATGTTTTACAATACTGATGAAGGAATTTATCGCATAAATTTACTTAATAATGAATTTAAACCTGAATTAATTATCAAAAATCCAAACCAAAAAGAAAAATGGTATTCTATTGCTCAATATGGAAATAAAATTTATATTGGCAATGCAAAAAATTATCAGACTAAAGGAGAAGTCATTGTCTATTCAATGTCAAATTTCTCTCAACCTATCGCTAAATATGAAGTCGGTCTAAATCCAAATACAATTATTAAATATTAGTAATTTAATTTTTGCTTTTTGCGATATACTATTTTAAAAATTATTAATTTTGTAATTCTTTACTTTATACATTTAAAAGTATATAGTAAAGTTATTTTATTAAACAGATATTAAAATAAATAGGATATATACAAAATGACTTCTAAAGAAATCAGGAATTCATTCTTAGAATTTTTCAAAAATAAAAATCATAGAATAGTACCAAGCGCCCCGGTAATTCCTCATGGCGACCCTACATTATTATTCACTAATGCTGGAATGAATCAATTTAAAGATGTGTTCCTAGGCAATGGCACTAGAGATTATAAACGCGCAGCTGATTCGCAAAAATGTATAAGAGTAAGCGGAAAGCACAATGATTTAGAAGAAGTCGGAGTCGATACATATCATCATACATTATTTGAGATGCTTGGAAATTGGAGTTTTGGTGATTATTATAAAGCCGAAGCAATACAATGGGCATGGGAATTACTTACTGATGTTTGGAAATTAGACCCTAAGAGATTATATATTACTGTGTATAAAAGCGATGACGAAGCATATAATATTTGGAAAAATTATGTGTCTGAAAATCATATTCAGAGATTTGCCGAAAAAGATAATTTCTGGGAAATGGGAGAAACCGGACCTTGTGGACCTTGCTCAGAAATTCATTATGATCGCACTTTAGATAATTCCGGGGCAACACTTGTAAATGCTGGTGTTCCGGAAGTAATCGAAATATGGAATTTGGTGTTTATTCAATTCAATAGAAAACCTGATGGCTCATTAGAAGAATTAAGTGCTAAATATGTCGATACTGGTATGGGATTCGAGAGAATAACTTCTGTTATTCAAAATAAAAATTCTAACTATGACACCGATATTTTTATGCCACTGATTAATAAAATATCAGAATTATCCGGTAAAAAATATTATCAAGAATTAGACAACCCCGATGGAATTGCTATGAGAGTGATAGCTGATCACGTCCGCACATTGTCCTTTGCTATTGCTGATGGAGCTTTACCCGGTAATGAAGGAAGAAGTTATGTGCTAAGGAGAATTTTAAGGCGTGCATCAAGATATGCTAAAAATCTTGGTTTCAAAGAACCAATGATTTATAAATTAGTAGAAATTCTAAAAACTGAAATGTCTGAAGTATATCCAGAGCTAATTGAGCAATATGAGATGATTACAAAAGTAATTAAAGCTGAAGAAGAAAGCTTTTTGGAAACATTGGAAAAAGGATTACAAATTTTCGACAAAATAACCGAAAAATTAAATAAACAAAATGAAAAAGTTGTAAGCGGAGAAGATGCTTTTCAACTATATGATACATTCGGATTCCCTCTCGATTTGACAGAATTAATTGCTCGCGAGCAAGGTTTTTCAATCGATATTAAACGCTTCGAAGAGCTGATGCAAGAACAAAAAGACCGCTCACGCGCAGCTCGTAAAGTCAATATTCAAGAAGTTGAAGTTCCTATTTTAGATGCAAGTACTGATTTCATTGGTTATGAACAAAATAATTGCGATGCTACAGTTTTATTTGTAAATGATAATCAAATTGTATTAGACCGCACACCGCTTTATACTGAATCTGGTGGACAAGTCTCGGATGCTGGGATTATTATAATAAATGGAACTTCATATCAAGTTATAAATTCTAAAAAGTCTGCTTCTGCTGTAATTCATTACACTGATAGAGATATTGATGCTAAAGTAGGAGATAAAGCACAAGTATCTTTCGATTTGAAAAACCGTAGAGCTATTATGCGAAATCACTCTGCTACACATTTATTGCATTCTGCTTTACGTCAAGTACTTGGCAATCATGTGCAACAAGCCGGTTCAGCAGTTTCTGCTGAAGCACTAAGATTTGATTTTAATCATTTTGAAAAAGTATCAAATAATGATATAGAAAAAATCGAAAAAATCGCAAATGATAAAGTTCTAGAAGGAATTGATGTAAAAATTAATGTTTTATCATTAGAAGATGCACGGAAAAATCCAGATATTAAAATGTTCTTTGGTGATAAATATGGTGATGTGGTGCGTTCTATTACGATGGATGAAAACTATTCGATAGAATTATGCGGTGGTACTCACGTAAAAAATACCTCTGAAATAGGACTTATTAAAATTGTTTCTGAATCTTCTATTGCTGCAGGTGTCCGCAGAATTGAAGCAGTTACAGGCGAAGGAGTCTTACAGTTTATCGAAAATCAAAAAAATGATATATTAAAAGAAAAACATACCATTGAGGAACTGCACTCAAAAATTCACAATTTAGAAAAAGAAATTTCATTATTAAAACAAGGTGATATTTCTAAAGGATTCGAAGAATGGGCGAAATCAGCAAAAATGGTAGGAGATGTTCGATTAGTTACTAAAATCATTGAGACTGACGATAAAGAAAGCGTAATAACCACTGCAGAAAATTTAAGAGATTTCCTCTCAAAAAGTAGTATTGGAGTATTAGCATGTGTAATTGATGGCAAAGCCCAAATTACTTGTGTAGTAACCGATGATATTAAAAACAAATATCCAGCCGGGAAATTAGTCGGCGATGCTGCTAAACAGCTTGGTGGTGGCGGTGGTGGAAAACCCCATTTAGCTTCGGCTGGAGGAAAAGATATTGAAAAATTACCTGAAGTAATTAATAATTTTTCAGAAATTATTAAGAAATTTGCTTAAAAATTAATGATATAAATTTTATAAAAGCTACTTTCAAAAGTAGCTTTTTTTTTAAAAATAACAATAATAATGTTGTTAATTACTTTTAAAAAACTTGTCGAAGCATAGACACAAGAATTTTAAGTGTGAAGAAGTTATTTTATGATAAATCAACACAAATTTTAAGTGATAATGAAAAAATATGTAGTTATAAAATTACTTCTTAATAAACCAACCCAAAGAACTGTCCCGCATCAATAGCAGATATTTACCTTGTGGAAGCTTTGATACATTAATTTCATTTATCTCCTGTAAATTATTATATTTTGCTACTTGCACAATCTCGCCTCTAATATTATAAATTAGAATATTTTCTCTACTATAATTAATATATTTTTCTTTATTTAGTATTTTTAAGAATACAATATCATTTACTGGGTTTGGAGATATTTCGCAATCAATATTAAATGAATCATCATTTACATAAGTTCTTCTATAACCTAGAGCTAATCTATCTATTAGATCCTTTTCATTTTCGGCAAAAGCAATAATAATATCGAATTTATTTTTATCGCCTTTTTGCATTGTTTTAGTAAATTTCATCCCAGATGCAGTTAATAAATCACCCATTGATGCAGTTTGTAGAGTTGTTCCGGAGTTAAAAACTGATGTTAAATTATATTTATTGTCATCAAAGCTATTAAATTCAAATCCAGCTGTTTGAGCAACTCCCCAATCATCAAAAGTAAAAGCCAAAGTAGCAATATTTTTATTTCGTTCGAAATTACTTACTATTTGTGCTGCAGATTTAATTTTATCCGCTTCTTCGGGTATGCCTTGAGGAAAATAACTGCTTAAATTTTCTGATGAATTAGGCAAATCCCAATCAAAAAATATCCCATAAGCTGGATTAGCAATAGATATTTTGCCATTATTTTGCAATTCTAATTCAATTCTGATAATCGGTAATGAGTCATCAACAAATGAGTACTTACTCGAAAGAGCAATATCGTAATAATCAGTCGAATTTGATAAATTTATAATACTAATATTGCTATTTTCCCCATTTAATCGCTTAAGCGGAATGAAATCATAAAAGCCTGAATATGATTCAGTACCAGCAGTAAAAACGTCTTGACCTACTGTAAGAGTAATTCCTGCTCTTCGCGATAAATAAGATGGTTCGCCATTAATTGTAAAGCCTTTACCGTAATCAGTTTTATCATTTATAGAAAAACCAAATCTACCATAATCGCTTACACTAAAGGTCAAAGTTTTGTTAGAAAAAGTTGTAATATCATCATTAAAATAAACAGGAAATATGAAATAATCAATGTAATTATTATCCTTATAAATATTCACTCTAAAAGCAGAAAAGTCAGGTTGATTGCCTGTAACTTTAAATTTAAAACCATTTATTTCAAAATCACTTTTACCTTTGATATTACTTATATTTACTTCTTTATTAATAAGTTCTATCCCATTAGAATTTCCAAAGTATTCTAATTTAAAAGTAATATTATCTGCATCTGCAAAATAGCTATGAGCATTTATTTTTATATTATATTCCTTATCTCTCTCGCTTAGTCTATTTATTTTATTATTTTCATTATCAAAAAAATCAATTTTTTGAGGTCTTAATGATATAATGCTCGATGGCGGATTATTAATTGCTTTCATAAAATTTACAAATCCGGGTAGAAAAAATTCATAACCTAAGTTATTATCTCGCACATCATCGACACAAAGCCTTGCAAATTCTATGGTCTCTATTGGATTTAATTCTGGATATTTCGAACGAATCAATGCCACAAATCCCGAGATAATCGGAGTTGCATAAGAAGTTGAATTTGTCGAAATAGAATATCCATATTTATCGATTGATTTATTAGTACCAGGGGCTAAAATTGATGTTTGTAAACTTAATGTAGTAGTCGATGATATTGCATTACCATAACTATTTGAAGCTCCTACTCCGAGTACACCACTATAATTAGCAGGATAATATACATCATTTAAAGAACTTTCGCCAGCTCTATTCCCACTTGCAGCGACTACTACTACATTCCGAGAAATTGCGAAATTAATTATATCTTGTTCAAATTGTGAAAATGGTTTGTTTGCCTTTCCCCAACTGCAATTTACTACGCTTAATCCACGCACTCCAGCATAAATAATAGACTGATAACCATATCTTACGCTGCTACCTACAGCCACTTTAATTGGAAAATATTTACATTGATTCCCAGCTCCAGCTATTCCAATTGAATTATCTGTTGTAGCAGATGCTATGCTTGTTACGATTGTCCCATGATCTACATCTGGATTATTCACATAATCTTTTTCTGAATTATCTTCTTTAAATGCAAAATTATACCCAGCATAATCATCTATATAACCATTATTATCATTATCAATACCATCGCGGGGGATTTCAGCAGTATTATAAGCGATATTATCTTTTAAGTCAATGTGAGACACTTGAGTACCTGCATCGCTTATACCAATAATAGTGCTACTTGAGCCAATTAATCCTTTTGAAAAAGCTTCTTTTGCTTTTATGCTTTCTAAAGAAAATTGGTCTTCATACCATTGGTCATTAGGTTGCTCTGGTGAGAGTAATTCATAAGTGTAATATGGTTCTATTGCTTCAATTTCTGGATATTCTTGTTTAATTTTTTTTTCAAATTCTTTAAATGGAATATCGGTATTATATAATAAAATGTACGTTCGGCTGATTTTATCACCAATTTCATCATTTGCTGATAGAATATTTGATTTTTTAAATTGCAAAGAATTTGACAAATTGTTTGGCAAAAGTGGAATTAATTCAAATCCATTATTTTTGGATTGAAATTTACTTTTGTTTGTATTTGGTTTTAGTCTAATCCAAACGGCACCTTCTAAAGTATTGATTATTTTACCTTTGTAATTTATATTTATCTCTTTTCTATTATTTATATCTTGATTAAGAAAGTCTTGAGATGTTGCGACATTAATTGAAAAAATAATAACAAATAGTAAAATAAATGATTTATATATGGAGCAGAATTTCATTTTCAGTAAAATCTATTTTTATAAAAAATAATTATATCAAAATTACAAAATTTTATCAAATTAATATATCATTTTGTTAAATTAGTATTTATTTTTGTAATTATTTCAATTAATATGATTTGTCTTGAATCGAAAAATAATAAATATTATACAAAATAAATTCAAAATATCTAAATTTGAATTATTTGCTGTTGGAATTTTGTTTAGTGGATTAATAATTGCAACAATAATTAGCTTAGTTAAAGATATAGATGGTTTTGATGAAAATAAAATATTCGAAAATGAAATAAATAAAATTGCTCGACAACAACAAAAATCATATACTGGTAGCGAACCAATTGCGATCTCTCAAAGTCGAGATATAAATAATAATATTCAGCAATTTGTACCGACTGATATTTCTCAAAATCAAATTGATAATAATGATAACCTTTTTCAAACGCACAAAAAAGAAAAACTATCTATAAATGAAAAAATAAATATCAATTCAGCTAATAAGGCAGATTTAATGAAACTTCCGGGAATTGGTGAGAAAATGGCAAATGAAATTCTTAAGTATAGAGCTAAAAACAAATTTAATAAAATAGAAGATATTATGAAAGTCAAAGGCATAGGATCAAAAAAATACAATTCTATGAAAAATAATATTATCGTAACATAAAAGTCAAATCAACCGTAATATACAATATGCTTTAATTTATTAACTAATAAATGATTAAAAGGAATTATTAAAATGAAAAATCTAAAACTTATTATTTCAATTACTATATTATCTATATTTTTTAATTTATTATCATTTAATGATACAAAAGCTGCAGATCCACCAAGAATAAAAGAAATCAGAGCTGAGTATACAAAATGGCAAAAAGTTATTAAAAATAAACTTAAAAAGGCTGATGTATTATATATGTATTATGATGAAGAATTATATAGAAATGACGAGGAGAATGACATTGATATAGAATCAAATTACAAAAAATATCAAATATGGTTAAAGAATCAAATAGTTGACGAGACAAAAATTGAATATGAACAATTTGATAAATTTAGAATAATCACTGACGACAAATTAGGTACTTATATAAATCAATTTACTACTTCTCTTTCTGGAGATTGGAGTATCGTAACTGATTATTATTATGATAAAAATGATAAATTAATATTTATTTATTGGAATGCTACTACCACTTATAGCGAGACTGGATTATCAACAACTGAAAGACGCTTATATTTTGATGAAAATGGAAAATTAATTAGAAGATTAGAAAAAACTTTTGACCCCAGAACGAAAAAAAAGGTAAACTCATTTCAGGAATTCAATGAAGTAGAATATAAAATAGATTTAAAAGAAATGGATTTTTATCCTCATTGGAAAAATACTGACGAATAATATTTAACAACTAAAGATAAAGGGTATGCAGTTTTTTATCTCTGCATACCCTAAAATAGTATATATGTAAGGAATTAAAGATTACTTAAGTGGTTTAAGTGGTTTTACAAAATACATAATATTTTTATCAACGGTATTATTTAAAAATGGAGCAATTTTTTGCTTATAAGTATTTTCTCCGCCGATACCAAAATCGTCATCATTTACTATTGCAATTAAATTGCTGTTAATAATAATTAGACCTTCTGGTTTGTCGTGTGGATATCCACTTATTGACATTATATCAAATGCTAATTCTTTGCTAACAGCCTTAATGCCAGCTGCTTGAATTTCTTCCGGTGTGCATTGCTCGAGAGTCTTACCATTTATCATTCTCCCAGTTTCTAAATTTGAAGTAACATCAGTAGCTCCAGTAATATCAATTTTATATAATAATTTAGAGCAAGATGCATCTTTTCCAGGCATATTGCCATCTCTTTCAAGCACAAGGAAAGTATTATCTGTAATTGCAACTATATCGCTATTAGCCATATCAGTATTGTCAATAATATATAAGTACTCTTTAGATTCTCCAGTAGCTATATCAAAGAATAAAAGTCTACAAATTTTTGATGACTTTTTGATTGATTTATCTGGATTATATAAAGGAGATTGCATCATTCCAACTAAATATTTACCATTTGGAGTAATTGTAAGCCCCTCCATACCTCTATTTGCACGGCGTTTGCCAAATACTGCAGGTATTTTGCGTGATGTATTAAAAGCATTAATTCTTTCGATTTCTTTTCCGTCAGAATTTAGATGAACTATATGAGGACCATATTCATCTGAGATCCAAAATGTACCATCTTGCATTGCTACTAAACCTTCTGGATCTAATCCATTTTGGTCAAAATTCAAAACTGAACCATTAATATCTAATGGAGTTTCGCCTGTATTACCTCCCATTCCAGCAGGATTTGGCAAACCAGTTATTTTTTGCCCAGCAGAATTTTTCATTTCGATAATGTTTACTAATTTTAGCGAATCGCCATCTAATTTAAATTTGCCAATTTGTGGTGTAAATTCAGGGTTTGAGAAGATTTTTTCGTCGCTATTTCCATCAATATTAGGTCCCCTATCTGTCATAATATAAAAATAACCACCTTGCATTGCAGAGGCAGACCCATAGCCACCATTATAAACTTGCACACCATTAATTGATTTAATTAACGTGTTTTTATTAACGAAGGCTTTTGTAGGATATGATGCAGGAGTAACTGTATTATTGTCACTATCACATGAAGTAAATAATAATACTCCAGCAAATAATAGTAAAATACTACTAAATTGTCTTAAATTCATTCTTTTTCCTTTAGAATTGTAATTAATATATGTTATTAAAAAGAACACAAAATTACAATTCAATTTTTAAGCAAAAATTAAGGAAATGTTAATATATAATTTATTCTAAGAATTTAATTCATTACTTCTTGAAATTTTCTTTTTATTAAAAATAAATGGGAAAATTTCAGAAATCAATACCCCACTAATGAGGATAATACCTCCAATTATTTCATAATTCTTAAGAACTATATGCTGGAAAATTATAGCAATTGTAGTTGCAAATATTGGTTCTAATGAGAAAATTAATGCTGCTTTTACTGGAGTTGAGTATTTTTGCACTCCTGTATGAATAAATGTAGCAATTACAGATGCCATGATTGCATTAAACCCTAATGAAATTAGCAATGCATTGCTCCATTGAATTGAAATATTGCCACTATCAAAGATAAACAAGGTTAATCCAGCTAAAGGAGCAGCTGCAATATATTGTAATACTACCATTTGAGTAGTCCTTTTTAAGCTATCATGACCACGAGTAAAAATATCCATATATGTCAAAAAATAGCCCCATACTACTGTAGAAAGCAATGTAATTGCATCACCAATATTAATATTATTAAAATCTGGTTTTGTAAAAATTAATAAGCCAATTGAAGCTACAATTACACCAATTTTTTGCCATAATTTAATTGGTCTTCGTTCAATAAACCAATATACAAATGGTACCGTGCAAACTACAAGACCTGTAATAAAAGATGATTTTGGGATAGTAGTATATTTTAATCCAAAAGTCTGCAATAGAAAACCAATTCCATAAATTAATCCGAGTATTATTCCTTGTTTTACAGTTTTTTTGTCGATTCCTTTTAAATGTCTGCCAAAAAAGATTAACAATATTAGTAAAGCAATTCCAAATCGCAATAGTACATACATTGAAGGAGAACTATATTCTAATCCAATTTGGGTAAAAAGAAAAGTTGCTCCCCAAATCATAGTAACAACTACTAACAAAAGCTCAGCTTTCCATGATTTCATATTCTTAAGTAAATTATTTTAAAAGAAGAAAATTGCGTTTTACAAATAAAAGTAATATTAAAAATAATATTTAACTTCATTCATTTGTATTTTTTACATTTGCAGAATATTAAAATACTAATTTTCTTGGAATTTTTTTATATTTTTGTAATCCGATAATTTTCAATTTATTATCGAATATTTAGTTAAATACATAAAATTTTAGATTTATTGATTTTATTTCTTTTTTAATTAATCAATAAATAACACTATTACAAAGTCTTTAAAATGATAAAAAGTATGACCGGCTTCAGCAAATCTGAAGTTAATGAAAATGGTATAAATGTAGTAATCGAAATTAAAAGTCTAAATGCAAAAGGTTTAGATATTTCTACAAGAATGCCAAGAAATCTCAACCATAAGGAAATAGACTTAAGAGAAATTCTCAAGAAAAACATAAGTCGTGGCACAATTAATATAAATATTAATGTAAATCGGACAGATGATACTCAATATTTTTTGTTTAATAACCAAGCAGCTAAAGCCTGCTACGATTCACTTAATGAATTTAGAAAAGAGTTAAAATTAAAAGATGCCGTTAAATTAGATCATATTATTCATTTTGCTAATTCTTTCCCAGCTCCTGAAGCACCAGATGAAGCCGATAAAGAATGGCAAATAGTTCTGAAAGCACTTAAAAATGCTGTAATTAACTTAAATAAAATGAAGACTGCCGAAGGGCAACAAATTTCAAAGGATATTACAGCAAGAATGAAAAATATTTCTACGACAATTGATAAAATTGAACAAATTAGTGCTAATAAAATCCCTGAAGAACGCGAAAAATTAAGAATGAAAATTGCTCAACTCTTCGATAGCGATGAAATTGATGAGCATAGGATACAAATGGAATTAGTTCTAATCGCCGACAAATTAGATATTTCTGAAGAATGCGTGAGAATGCGTTCTCATATTAAATTCTTTTTCGAAATATTTAAGCAAAATGAACCTGCAGGCAGGAAATTAAATTTCTTGATGCAAGAAATGAACCGTGAAGTTAATACCATTGGTTCAAAAGCTAATGATATTGAAATTTCTCACTTGGTTGTGGCAACAAAGGAAGAACTCGAACGCATCCGCGAGCAAGTACAAAATTTAGAATAAATACTAAAAATAATCTAAATGTATTTTATTAAAAGAGTTCTATTTATTTACATGTAGAACTCTTTTTATTAATAATTATTTATTACTATTTAGAATATTACAATTGTTAATTTTCTGTTAATGAATGACTTATATTAAGTTAAAATGCAGTTAATTTATATAAATTGTTAAGAAATATCATTATTTTTGAATTTATTTTAATATGTAAATCAATTAATTTAGGTACAAATGATATGAGCCAAAATTCTAATAATCTACCAAATGAAACTTCATTCTCTACTTCACCTATCAAAACTGTTGTCGTAGTAGATGACGAACCAGATATTTTAGAACTTGTGTCTTTAAATTTGAAAAAATCAGGATTTAAGACTAAAGAATTTTTAGATGGTAATTCATTTTTTGAATATATCCAAACTGAAATCCCAGATTTAATAATTCTCGACTTGATGCTCCCCGATGCCGATGGCATGGAGATCTGCAAAATGTTAAGACATAATAATAAATTTTCTCATTTGCCAATCATTATACTCACTGCAAAAGGTGACGAAATGGATAAAATTCTTGGGCTTGAAATCGGTGCTGATGATTACATCACTAAACCTTTCTCTCCGAGAGAGCTTACTGCCCGCGTGAAAGCAGTATTAAGACGCGATGAAAATGTACATAAGACTCAAAAAGTAAAAATCGGCGATTCAATTGAACTCGATTTACAAAAATATGAAGCATTTGTAAATAATATCAAGATTGAGTTGACTTCGACTGAATTTAAAATCTTGAAGTTATTATCAAGTCGAAAGGGTTGGGTCTATTCGCGAGAACAAATTTTAGACTATTTAGGCACACAAGAAAAAGGTGTATTAGATAGAACTGTAGATGTACATATAAAAAATATTCGCGAGAAATTAGGCGAAGCAAGCCATTACATTAAAAATATTCGTGGTGTTGGATATAAAATTAATGAATAAAAAGTATATATAAGTTTAAATACAAATGCGCAGTATATTTTCAAAAGTATTAATTGGATATATAATAATCATTTCGCTTATGGCTGGTTTGATATTATTTTTCACATTCGGTTCTATTAAAAATCATTATATGAATTATCTAATTAATGATTTAAAAAATAATAATCAAATGATAAATTCTCTTGCTGTGCCATATCTAAATAATAATTACCAATCTTTAGACTCAGCTGTAAAAGCTTTCTCAAAGCATCTAAATTACCGCATTTCAATAATTGATTCTAATGGCAAAGTCATCGCAGATTCTAAGGCTAATCCAATTAATATGGAAAACCATAAGTCAAGACCTGAAATTATTGAAGCTTTAAAATTGGGAAATGGCGTTTCATTCAGATATAGTAAAACTGTAGAAAATGAAATGCTTTATGTAGCAATGGCAGCACGAAATCATAATGTACCATTAATCATTATTCGCTCAAGCCTATATTCTAATTATGTAAATGATTTAATTGATGAATTACAAAATAAAGTGATTCAAATTGCTATAATTGTTTTTATAGTTGCAATAATCTTTGCGATATTCTTTGCTAAGAATATCACTAATCCAGTGAAAAAAATAGTCGATGCTTCAAAAATGGTTGCAAATGGTGATTTCAATGTAAAAGTAAATATTAAAAGCAAAAGCGAAATAAAAGATCTAGCCAATAGCTTTAATTATATGACAGAGCATATTGATTCGCTCTTTGTTCAGCTGAACAAAGAAAAAGAAAAACTAAATGCTTTAATCAAAACACTTCATGAAGCACTCATTGTTGTTGATGATTCTGGTAAAATTATAATAGCCAATAATGCTTTCGAAGACTTGATTGAAAATAATAACATTATAGATAAATATTTTTGGGAAGTAATTACCGATGCATGCTTTAATGATTTATTTAAAAGCATTAGAGAAAATCGCACTAACAAAACTGCTGACATTTACTTCAAAGATAGATATTTCTTGGGTAGTATAAATCATATTTCAAGTCAAAATAATTTCGTAGTAATACTTTATGATATTTCTGATATCAAAGCACTAGAACAAATTAAGAAAGATTTTATCGTAAATGTATCTCATGAGCTTCGCACACCTCTTACTGCAATCAAAGGCTTTGTCGAGACAATGGAAGAAGATGCAAATAATGAACAAATTCATTACCTCGAAATTATACACCGCCACACTGATAGATTAATTAATATTGTAAATGATTTATTAGTTCTATCAAATTTAGAAGATGATAAAACTGAATTAGTATATGAAAAAATCAATCTTGAGACATTTACTAATAATGTTTTGCCAATCTTCCAACAAAAAATAAATAATAAAAACATAAAAATAAAAGTCAAAATAGCTGAAGATACTCCTGAAATTGAAGCTGATCAGTTTAAGCTCGAGCAAATGTTTATTAATCTAGTCGATAATGCTATTAAATATACTGATTTAGGTAGTATTAAGATTAAAATTAAACCTATTATATATAATAATAAAGAATGTGTAAAAATAGAGTTTTCTGATAGCGGAATAGGTATGACTAAAGAAGAATTAAACCGAATTTTCGAAAGATTCTATGTAATTGATAAATCACGCTCTCGAAAAGTAGGAGGTACTGGACTTGGGTTATCAATTGTAAAACATATAGTTCTTTTACATAAAGGAGAAATAAGAGTAAGTAGTCAAAAAGGTGAAGGAAGCACTTTTACAATTATTTTACCGATAAAAAAAACATCAGATAAGATATTATAACAATATTAGAACCTGCGTGTTTTTGCTCTGAGATAAATTATTAAATTTACAAAAGCAACATAATAATAAATTACTACCACCAACAAAAAAAAGAGCTTGCCGATTTTAAAGGCAAGCTCTTTATAGTTTATGAATTATTTAAATTCATCTATTAAATCGCCACTATTTAGGAGTAGTAATATATACTTGAACTGTTCTAGATAATTGACGACCTACTGGAGTATCATTATCATAAATAGATACTGATTCGCCTACGCCGTGGATAATATATTTTGCATCAGATACTTTAGATTCTAATACTTTTTTCACAGCTTCAGCACGTCTTTGAGATAATTTCAAATTATGATTTTCATCACCAATTCTATCAGTATAACCATATACATCTACAGTAGAGTTATATTTAATAGCAGGGATAATGTATTTTTCAATAATTTCCATATCGCGAGCAGAAATTTCAGCTTTATCAAAATCAAATAAAGTTAAACTAAATCTTGATACAGTTTTATCTGCTAATTCTTCTTCTTTTTTCTTAGTAATTGAAATATATTCAACTGGAATAGTTCCTTTTACTTCTTTTTCTAAATTAGCGTCGTTGCTTCTTACTTGTAAAGAGTATTCTACTGGCATATCTTCGCTTGCTAAATCATTTGGTGAAATAGCCCATTGAATTGTAGTTGGTTGATAATCACCGCGAATAGTTCTTAAGTTTCTGCCACCTTGGAATAAATCTAATTTAAATGAAGAAATTGGATCAGTAGAATTGATAATTGGAGTAAATTCAATTACGTCAGGAGAAGCTACTCTGAGATTATCGCCTGTAATATAAATTGGTTCTAATATTTTGTTGTCATTAGAAGAAATTTCTAATCTTCTGTTTTCAGAAATACCTTCAGGGCTTGATGCACTTGATGGTTTGCTTGGAAGACCAGAAGAAACTACTTTAATTCTACCATCAGAAATATTATAATTATTAACTAAATAATCTTTAGCTAATTGCGCTCTATTAGCAGATAAAGTTTTATTTTTTTCTTTTCTATTATCATAGCAACCAGTAATTGTAATAGTAGAATTAGGATTTTCATTCATCCTAGCACCCACAATATTTAAAGTGTTAGAATTAATTTTTTCTGCATCTGCTTGTAAATTGCTAATTGCAAAAGCTCCGGCTTCATTACTAGTTGATAATTGTTGATAATCGCCTGATACTTCTGTAGAATTTTCTTCAAAGAATACATAAGGTAAAAATGGGAATAATTCTGTATATTGTAAATCTTCTACTCTAATTGAAGTCATAGAATTACGTTGTCCATCACGGTTTACTGCATTAATTGAACCCATTTGCATTTCTAATGTAGATTCTTTCTTTTCTGGTATAATTTCTACCGGTACAGGAGCTGCTCCACCACCTAAATCAAAGGTTAGATTAAGACCTAAGCGAATTTGGCTTGCTGCCCAAGATGCACCATTAGGAAATACTAATTTATCATTGAAAGTAGTTACATCAGTAAATGGCAATCTGTAAGAAGCTTCTAATCCTAATTTCACAATGTCAGATAATTCGAAAATATAGCCAAGACCTAAAGCAAGAGCTATTCTAGTTTGTACCTCTGGAGTAATTTCAACATCATTATCTATAGTGGCAATAGTGCCAGGATTTTGAAAATCATTAGAATAAGAATATTGATTAACCATTGGTATTCCAAATTCTGCACCAACTAAGAAATAAAGTGGTCTAAGAGGGAGTAAATTATGGATCTGGAAAATTGGGGAAAGTTCCAAATATTCTAATTTCGCATCAAACTGATTTTGAGTTTTATACTCTGCATTAGTTGAAGTTTTAAAATTAAAATCTTGTTTAAACAGTCCATTCATCGTATTGTACCCCACTCTAGGAGAGAATACAAAATAATTTGAGAAAGGAATATAGCCAATTAAGCCAACATTAAAACCAAAATTTGTTGTGTTGGTATTAAAAGCACCATTATAAGTCTCAAAAGTACCATTTAGCATATCGATATTATAGTGGAAAGGAATATCCATAGTATGCATATTCATATTTAATCCACCATATAGACCAATGGCAGGTCTCATAATTAATAAATCATTAGTACTTTCCTCTTCTTGAGCATTCAATTGAAAAGCCAATAAGAATACGAATAGTACACCTAAAATTTTTTTCATCTTTTCATCTCCAAAGTTATTTATAAAAAATTATAAAGATATTTATCGTAATAATTAATAAAATATTTTAATTTAATTAAAAAAATTATTTATCTTCAATAATGATTTTATTAACGAGTCAACTTCATTTTTATTATTATAAAAGGCAAATGATGCCCTTGTAGTAGCTGTTAGCCCATACTTACATAAAATGGGCTCAGCACAGTGTTGACCAGTGCGAACAGCAATACCATCATTATCAAGCATAGTACCAATATCGTGAGGATGCACTCCATTTAAATCAAATGAAATTAAAGAACATTTTTCTTTTGCTTTCCCAACTATATAAATACCGGGGATTTCATTTATTTTACTTGTCGCATAGTCTAATAATTCTTTTTCGTAGTTATAAATATTCTCAATTCCGATAGAATTTACATATTCTACTGCGCTACCGAGTCCAATTACTCCAGATATATTTGGAGTGCCGGCTTCGAACTTAAAAGGTAATTCATTGTATTCAGTTTTATCGAAAGATACTGAAAGAATCATATCGCCTCCACCCTGATATGGAGGCATTTCATTTAAATATTTTTTCTTTCCATATAAAACCCCTACTCCCGTAGGACCATAGATCTTATGTCCTGAAAATGCCAAGAAATC
This sequence comes from uncultured bacterium, assembly GCA_937875295.1. Lineage (GTDB taxonomy): Bacteria > Bacteroidota > Ignavibacteria > Kapaibacteriales > UBA2268 > CALLXS01. The sequence continues at coordinate 36,617 of CALLXS010000051.1, forward strand.
GCAATCTAAGTCTTGTACATCAATTTTAATATGTTGGATAGATTGAGCTGCATCTAATAGCACAGGCACTCCATGAGAATGAGCAATAGAAATAATTTCTTTTGCTGGATTTATAGTCCCAATAGCATTCGATACATGAATAATTGACACTAATTTTGTCTTTGAAGTAAATAATGACTCAAAAGCATCTATATCTAATTCTCCATTATCATTAATAGGGACTACTTTGATTTTTATGCCTCTATCTTCGGCTTGAATTTGCCATGGAACTATATTTGAGTGATGTTCCATCATCGACAATATAACTTCATCGCCTGATTGCATATATTTTTTTGCAAATGAATATGCCATTAGGTTAATAGAATCTGTAGTTCCTTTTGTAAATATTATTTCATCATTGGAAGCAGCGTTAATGAATTTTTGAATAATCGTTCTCGATTTTTCATATTCCATAGTTGCTTTTTGGCTTAGATAATGTACACCGCGATGAATATTACTATTTACTTCGGAATAATATTCTTGTATTTTATTAATTACGCAAATAGGTTTCTGAGTAGTTGCTGCGTTATCAAGATATATAAAAGGTTTGCCTTTTATTTTCGTATTTAATATAGGGAATTCACTCCTTATTTTATCAAAATCAAATTTCATTAATTTCAATTAATTAAGCCTAAATAATGTATTATAAATGTAATGTTAAAATATAAATTGTCTAACAATTCAATTTAATAATTTACTGTCAAATAAACGCATTTCATTAAATTAAATTTTGTTTATATTCTATTTTTTATTTTTTCTTAAAATTTCCTTTTTTATCAACGATATGCTTTAAAAACTATAGGAAATAAAGAAATATTGGATATTAGATATTCTTTATTTTATTTGCAATTATATATTTTTTTTCTTTTTTTTAACAAGCTTTTCACCATTTCTAAACGTAATTATCAACATTATTTAATATTTTTGTAAATTCTTTTTTTTCCTGAACATAATTTGAAAACAATAATGAATATATATATTTTTTTAAAAACAAGATTTACATTAATTTCTCTACTAATTTTAGCAAATTTAGCGATTGGCATCGCTCAACCTCCCCCACGGAAAGTCCAGAAAGTCCCAAAGAATGTAATAATAATGATAAGCGATGGCTGCGGAATTAATCATATTAGAGCAACTAATTTATATCAATTTGGACAATATTCCGGACAGAAATATGAGTCATTTCCTGTTAAATTATTTATGTCTACTTACCCTGCTAAGTCTGAAGTTGGAAATTTATTAATGTATTCTCGAGGTTATTCCACCTATAATGCTTGGAATGATTTTAAATATGTGCTTAGCGATTTTACTTGTTCTGCTGCCTCAGGCACTGCCCTTGCCACAGGTGAAAAAACATATAATGGAGCTATTGGAGTCGATATAAATGGCAGTCCTTTAAAAAACCTATCTGAATTAGCAATAGAGAAAAATAAATCAGCTGGAGTAGTAACTTCAGTACAAATTTCTCATGCTACTCCTGCTACATTTGTAGCACATAATAAAAGCCGAAATAAATATTCAGAAATTGCAAAAAATATGCTTATTAATTCAAAGCTAAGCGTAATAATGGGTTGCGGACACCCATATTATGATAATAATGGTAAAGAATTATCAAAAGCTAATACTTTTAATTATATAGGGGATTCCTTAATTTGGAATGATTTGCTGAATAATTCTACTACACTTAATGGAAAGCAAGTGCAAGATATTTCTTTTGATGGAATACCAGATAAATGGAATCTAATCCAAGATAAAAATGATTTTATTGCTTTAGCTAATGGTGAAAATTTACCTGATAGAGTAATTGGAATAGCTAAAGTAGCACAAACTCTCCAACAAGAAAAAGACCTAAATACCTATAATTATTATCTTAACTCGAAAATTACAAAAAGCGAAGACCCAAATGAATTAATTAAAAATAGAATTAGCTCTGTACCAGATTTAGATATTATGGCAGAAGGTGCTTTAAATGTACTTAATAAAAATCCAAATGGGTTTTTCTTGATGATCGAGGGAGGTGCTATTGATTGGGCTGCTCACAGCAATCAAACAGCAAGAATGATAGCTGAAGAAATATATTTTAATAATGCTGTAGATAAAGTTATTGAATGGATTGAGCAAAATAGCTCTTGGGAAGAAACTTTACTCATTGTGACTGCCGACCATGAAACAGGCTATATCACAGCTCCATATAATGGCAATGAGAATATTGATTGGGAATTAATTCCTCAATCTCCTAAAGGAACTTTACCAAATATTCAATGGAATTCTATGGATCACACAAATTCATTAGTACCATTTTTTGCAAAAGGTATATGTAGCGAATATCTCAATTTTTTTGCTGATGAAATAGATATTAAAAGAGGTAAATACATAAATAATACTGAACCAGCTCAGTTATTATTCTTGTTGTGGAGATAAAAAATAAATTTTTATAAAATTATATTATATCTATCTATATCACTATTATGCAATTCGATTATAAAGATTATTCTGAAATTTCATAAATATTTGTATAATTTTTTCTTGACTTCCTAATACCATTTCTGCATCTCTAGTTGTTTTATATTTAAGTTTAAGTAAGTCCGGGAGGTTTCGCTGAGAAAGTTGGCTTACACCAGATTCTACATATTTGCTTAAAACGAATGAAATAAACTCTTTTTGATTGTCATTAAGAGAAGCTAATATATCTTTTTTACTTGCATCTACTCTTGCTTGACGAGTCTGAACTTTAAAATTGCTATTGAAAACATATCCCAACACGTCAAATAAATCGCTTTTTTCCATATCAACTAACTTTTGCAAATATGATAGAGAATGTTCCGGAAAACCTACATCTGATAATTTATTTAGTAGACCCGATCTTGTTTCTGGATTACTCCATATTTTTCGTAATTCTTCTTCGCTTTCGAAGTGGTTTGGTAATTCTCCTAACAAGTTATTTAAGAATTCTTCGGCAGTAATACGATTTCCATCAGCATTTAAAAATGTAGTAGTAGTCGTGTGTACGATTTCCCTCATTGTGTTATCAGATAATTTTATTTTTATAATTTTAATGCATTCGCAGGAAAGCTTTCCGCATTTCTCACATGGTTGTCTTTCTTCTGCTGGACACTTGCAGGGGCTTTGCTGGCATATAGGGCATTCTTTAGGCTGTTCAGATTTGCAAATACATGGGTCTTTGCCACATTGATTACAAATCACTTCAATAGGCTCGCCATCCCATTCCGGATCATAAAAATGATTAGAAGCACCCACAAAATCGTAAATTGTAAAATATTCCTTTTCATCGAATAATCGAGTACCGCGACCTATTATTTGTTTAAATTCTATTATTGATTTAACTTCACGAAGCAAGACTATATTGCGAATATTACGAGCATCTACTCCCGTTGACAATTTTCTTGAAGTAGTGAGAATTGTAGGAAATAATTTTTCGTTATCTTGGAATTCACGTAATTTTACCTCGCCTTCCTCGCCATCATCAGCAGTAACGCGAACACAATAAAATGGATGCTTAATACTTGAGTATTCGTTTATATAATCTCGTATCATTTTTGCATGCTCTTGATTGCTACAAAATACAATTGCTTTTTGCTCTTGATTAGCATCTTCTAAAAAGCATTTCACTCTATCAATTTCTCTCTCTTCAATCACAATATTTCTATTAAAGTCTTTTTCAATATAAGTCTGATCTTTATCAATTTCGCCTTGTAAGACAGTGTCTCCGGGAGAGAATTTATATTCGTCTAAGCTTGATTGCATTCGTCTTATTCTGTATGGAGTCAGAAAGCCATCATTTATTCCTTCTTTGAGAGAATAAGTATATACAGGATAACCGAAGTATTTATATGTATCGGTATTTTGATCATTCTTAGGAGTTGCCGTCAAGCCCAGTTGCACTGCAGAATTAAAATATTCCATAATTGCACGCCACTCGCTTTCATCGTTGGCTCCACCACGATGACATTCATCAATTATGATAAAATCAAAAAAATCAGAAGGATATTCTCCAAAATAAGGTTTAGATTTGCCCTCTTTACCTTGTGGTATCATAAATGTTTGAAAAATAGTAAAGAATATATTTCCATTTGTGGGGACTTGATTTTTTTCCCTAAATGATTTTGGTCTAATTCGCACTAAGGCATCACTCTCAAAAGACGAAAATGAATTATAAGCTTGGTCTGACAATATATTGCGGTCTGCTAGAAATAAAATTCTCGGTTTTCGTTTGCCATCTAATTGCAGATTCCAACGAGTTTGATATAATTTCCATGCAATTTGAAATGCAATAGCAGTTTTGCCGGTACCTGTAGCTAATGTAAGCAAAATGCGTTTTTCGCCTTTTGCAATAGCTTCCATTGCCCTTTTAATAGCAATTTCTTGATAGTATCTTAATTCCCAAGTACCATTTTTATTGTCGAATGGGATTTTTAAAAATTCTTTCATCCAGACATTTTGCTTAGAAAAGGTTTTTTTCCAAAGTTCCTCAGGCCTTAAGAATTTTTGTACCCTTTCTTCAATACCTGATGTCATACAAATTTCATAAATTTCATTTCCATTTGTGCTATAAGAATAGCTTAAATCCATTATTTTAGCATATTCTTTAGCTTGCGCAACACCTTCGCTTACATGTTTTTTCATGCTTTTAGCTTCAATTACAGCAAGTTTATGGCCTTTGTATATTAATACATAATCGGCAATTAATCGCTTGCCTCTATTGCCATTGGTAAGAATCCTACCGGCAGTAATATGGTATTCACGACGGATATGAGAATCTTCGACTACTCCCCAACCGCATTCTTTAAGCATTGGTTCTATTAATTCAGCTCTGGTTTCTGTTTCGTTCATAATAAATATTTCTGAAGTTTATAATTCTCCGTTAAATGCCTTTTGTAAAATACTTTTTTTAAGGTCTTCTAATTCTTCTATTTTCTGTTGGTATATATCTTCTAACTTTTGCGTTTCTGCACGCAGGGCGTCTAATTTCTTTACAATACGTTGTTGTACCGACCTATTCTTGGGAAAAGATATTGTAAGGTTTTCCCATTTTGATTTATTGATTATTGGTAGCGTTGCTTGTGCTCCTTTCCCTTCTAACAAAACTTTTTCTTGAAACTCTTTTGATGTCATTGCATAGTAAATGAATTTAGGTTCAAATTCCTTTTTTACAGTCAATGAATTGATTTGTTGATTGCAAGAAACTTCACATTCGCTAAAACCAACTTTTCCAATTGTTGCACCAATACATACCATAAGTATTGAATCACTTTCTAGTTTTCTACCTTTCTTCAAACCAATTTCGCTTAAACCTTCATTATCATATCTGATATCTCCAATTCCTGAAAAATCCACATCAGCAGGTTTTACGAAAGGGATAAAGTTACCATAATTTTCTATTTCAGCAGTTTTAGGTGTTGTTCCTGTTTGAACTTTTCCTATTTCAAGAACTTTCTTCTCTTTCCATCCCTCACCTTTTTTCTCAAAAATCTCTTGCAAATAATTTTCAAAAAGTGCCTTCGACAAGCTCAGGCACTGTTCGGCATTGGCTTTTGCTATAGCAATAGCCGAAAAACACTTGTCCAAAATTGAAACAATACGCTTTTGCTCTTTGAGTGGGGGAAGAGGGATTTTTAAATTCTTTAGTCCTGAATTTGAAATATGTATTATTCCTGTAGCACCAGTTATATACTTATCTAATTGGTCATAAGCTGAAGAAGTTTCAAAAAAATATGGTAAATATTTTTTGGCGAAAAGCCCTTTTGTTGGTCTTATAATATTTATGTCACCACCTAAAAAAACGCCTTCTTCATCAATTTCACGAGCAAGGAGCATATCTTTTTTAGAAGCAGTTGAAGTTCCTGGAATTAAAATATCACCTTCTTTGGAACAAATTGTCCCAATTTTATTTGTCTTTGAAATATTATTACTATTTATAAGAACATTTTTATGTTTAGTGTATAATTCTCCATATAATATACACTTATTTTTTCCATCTAATTCCAAATCAGATTTTCTTAAACCACTTCCCCTTTTCCATTCGATTGGTAAGTTTGCCAATTGTTCCTGCTTCATAACTTTTCCAAAATATAGTTAATGATTTCTGTGGTTTCGAGTGCCTCAACCACCTTAGGTCTCTCTATGGTGCCTGAGGTTCTCGAAGGCAATTCTGTGGTACTCGAAGGCAATTCTGTGGTTTCGAGTACCTCAACCACCTTAGAACTCACTTTGGTGCCTGAGGTTCTCACTTTGGTGCCTGAGGTTCTCACTTTGGTGCCTGAGGTTCTCGAAGGCACAAATGAGGATCTCTCTACGGTGCCTGAGGATCTCGAAGGCACTTCTGTGGTTTCGAGTACCTCAACCACCTTAGGTCTCACTACGGTGCCTGAGGTTCTCGAAGGCACAAATGAGGTTCTCGAAGGCACCTGATATGGTACATCTATATTCATTTTAAGTCTCTATATGCTAATGATAATTCTGGTAATAGTTCATGTTGTGAATTGATAAGAGCTTCTTTCTTTTTCCTGCTCCATCCTTGTACTTGCTTTTCTCTGTAAAATGCTTCATCAATTCTTTGGAATTCTTCAAAATAAACAAGCTTAACGGGCAATCTTTTCTTTGTATGGTTAGCACCTTCTCCGGCATTATGTTGAGCTATTCTCAGCTCAATGTTATTGGTACTACCGGTATAGTAACTACCATCGGCACATTCTAATATGTACATCCAACCTTTCATACTAATTTCGCAATTCCCTTTAATGTTTCAGAACTTTCTTTATCCAATGCTTTTATTTCCTCTAAAATAGCTTTCGGCTCGCGGAGGTCAGCTTCTTCTTTCTTATTTGG